>JAABSJ010000018.1 GCA_011390515.1 Oscillatoria sp. | reverse complement strand
TTCTCTTTCTTAGTTCGTAGTAACGACTTCAGTCGTTCTCCCTCTTAGTTCGTAGTAACGACTTCAGTCGTTCTCCCTCTTGGTTCGGAGATTTTAATTTTTGGATCCCCCTAAATATTAAACCTCCCCTGATTCAAATCAGAGGAGGTCAAAACCTGATGCAGTTCAATCGGGCAACTGTAATCAATCGCTTCCCAATCAAAATTGAATCTACCCTTCAACTGCGATCGCCTGACCTTTTTTCCGGGACCGACTGCCTGCAAAGGTCAAACCTAACGCCAATAACCCCAGCATACTAGAGGGTTCCGGCACTGAAACGTCCCCGTCACCCGGAACACTTGCCACAGCAAACTCACCCAATAATGCCACCCCATCATTCGCACATTCCGCGAACAAATGGGCCACAAATTCACCCACCGGCATTAAAGATTTATCAAAACTAAACCCAAAAGTATGGCTTCCCATCGCCGAGAAGTTACCGAAATCCAACCCTAACCCGGTGAAATCATTGATGAGATTAATTCCACCCACCCAATTCCCCGTTTGAATCGAGTTCAGCACCGTATGAGTTCCAGTAATTTGACCTGCAAAGTAGGAGTCATTGTAAGCCAAGTCACCCATAGAAGCGCTGCCACGTAGATTATTAACGGTGTTCCTGTGGTGTGTTAAATTTCTGAATCCAGAGTTTGTACTCGTCACACTTTGGAGTTTCACATTATCATAAACCCCAACGCTGCTCACCCCAGAATCGCTATTTTCCGTAAACCGAATGCCAAACAAATTGCCACTGGCATTGGCGGTTTGCAAATTCTGACCGGAAAAGTTGAAAATTAAATCACCCCAACCAATATGACCATCTGCTGCACCACTATAGTTGTCGCCAGTAATCGGCAGATTGGCGTTAATCGCTACAAAAATACTGTTACTTTGGGTATCCTCTTTAACAGCCATCCCATAGAATTCGTATGCACTTCTAGCCCCAATAATACTCCCTTCTGCCCCATCGTTAAATGAATCAATCGCGTAGTTCCAGCCATTATGAAGTGTCCCGGCATTGGCTTGGGGTGCAGTAACCCCCATCAAACAAACGGTAGCAGCAGCGGTTCCTAAGATTGTGTTGAATACAGTTGATTTCATCATGCTCCCCTCGTCACAGGTGTTAAAATTTGGTTCTTACATTCACAATCCTATGAACTTTTTTGGGGAAAGACAAGTCTTTTTTTTAAAGGTTGAGTAAAGAAAATCTCTACAATATCCCCCCATCGGGGGTATTTGAAGACGGTTGGATTAGGTCACTGTAATTCATTAAGCTTAAATAGTCCGTATATTCACGTAAAGATTCACCAATCGAGGTGAGTTAGGGGGGTAAATCTTTTTTATTTCCAAAGCTTGATTCAGTGAAGATACGCAACAACTCAGCGGGTAGAAACTTTATAAATCATTTGAATTAGGCAGGAAACAGAGGGGCTCTCTTCCCGGATTTTTGAGATTACCTTACAAATTGATAGAGGTTCCGACTGTGCAGTTATAAAACAAATCCAGGATTTAAAGTTTATTTACCCTTGATATAGCGTTTCTCATGTCCATAAGGTACAGCCCTCACCCCAAACCCCTCTCCCAGAACGGGAGAGGGGCTTTGAAAAGTACCTCATCAGTCCGGGAACCGCTATAATTCAGGGATTTTAAAAGATATAAATCGGGATTAATTCGCAAAATTGTCAGAATAGGGCCAGGGGAATCCGGGTGAAGCAGGGGCGATCGGGGGCCAGGTGAAGCGGAAACACCCCAGGCAAGGTACAATGCACAATTTGACGTCGCGCAGCTACTGGATGAAATGCAAATCAACTGGCAAACCGCCAAAACTTACGAAGATATCCTCTATGAAAAAACCGATGGGATTGCCAAAATTACCATCAACCGGCCCCACAAGCGGAATGCCTTCCGTCCGAAAACGGTGTTTGAACTGTATGATGCCTTTTCTAATGCGCGGGAAGATAGTCGCATTGGGGTGGTGTTATTGACAGGTGCGGGACCTCATACTGATGGCAAATATGCGTTCTGTTCCGGTGGGGACCAAAGTGTGCGGGGGGAAGCGGGATATATCGATGAGGCGGGAGTTCCCCGTTTAAATGTCCTGGACTTACAGCGGTTAATTCGGTCCATGCCGAAAGTGGTGATTGCCTTAGTTGCGGGATATGCAGTCGGGGGGGGTCATGTTTTACACCTGATTTGTGATTTAACCCTAGCGGCAGAGAATGCCATTTTTGGGCAAACGGGACCGAAAGTGGGTAGTTTTGATGGGGGGTTTGGGGCCAGTTATCTGGCGCGAATCGTAGGTCAAAAGAAGGCGCGGGAAATCTGGTTTCTTTGTCGGCAATATAATGCCACCCAAGCGTTGGAGATGGGGTTGGTGAATGCGGTGGTGCCGGTGGAACAACTGGAGGCGGAGGGGGTGACTTGGGCGAATGAAATTTTAGAGAAAAGCCCGATCGCCATTCGCTGTCTGAAAGCTGCCTTTAATGCCGATTGCGATGGTCAAGCGGGGTTACAGGAACTGGCGGGGAATGCCACGATGTTGTATTACATGACCGAGGAAGGGGCGGAAGGAAAACAAGCGTTTCTAGAAAAAAGGCAACCGGATTTTCGTCAGTATCCCTGGTTGCCATAATTTTTAAATTGCCTCAGATCATTCACTGCCGTTAAATCATGCAACCCGGTTGGATTTTCAAACCGGGTTTTTACCCCTGATGTTTAAAAGTGGCGATCGCGATCGCTTCTGGAGTTTAACCCCAGAAGCGAGATTTGCTGAGTAATTCTACTGAGCGATTCAATCCAATAATCCGGTCGTTTAACTTGTATTAAATGAATGAACGTGAATGTCAAATTTTTTGTAACTTTAGCTCACTGAGAGAAAATGCTCACCGTTATCCGGTTGATTGAGGGGGGTAGAGACAACCACCGAGTCGGGTTGATCCGGATTTCGCTCTGCTGAGGGTTGGTAGAATGCCCGTTCTAGGGATAGAGTCCCTTCCACTCGGAGTCGTTGGTCTTCCAAGACGAACACATCGGGTTTAATGTCTTCCCACGAAGGAGCAAAGGGAGGTAAAGCTAACGAACAAGCTTTCCAGCCTCCACGAACCAGGACACCGAGTTGTTGGCAGTTTCCACCCCGACGGCCTTCAGGGGTATAGAACCGACAATGGCGACAGGATGACGATTGGCAATTTGAGGTCTTCATTATGGGTGCTTGGGGGACAATCAAATGATGATTCTATTATGATGTCAGGTGATTTTACGCAGGAAAGGCATCAAGCCTTTATGCCGTATAGGTTTAAGCGATCCCCACTAAAAATTTATCTTAATATTTTCTTTATTATTCTGTAAGAAATAGCAACAATTCAGTTAAGTAACAACTCATCTCCACCGTTCCTAACTGGATGAGTTCAAGCTGTAAATTCATGGGGATCAACATTTTAGCCAGTCGTTTCCTTTCGTGACCCGGGGAGATTTGAGAGAAGATAGCCTCATTAAATGCCGAGAGTTTGCCTTGTAAGTCAGCAGTTGCTGGTCCCAAATCGAAATAAGTCAAGGCAGTCAAGATAGAGATTGGAGGAGCATCTCCTGAAAGGTCGCCCTCACCCTAAATCCCTCTCCCAAAATGGGAGAGGGACTTTGAATCCGGCTCCCCTTCTCCCCCTGAGCTAAGTCGAAGGGTTGGGAGAAGGGGTTGGGGGATGAGGGCCAACTGTCGAAATTGAGATGCTCCCGAGATTTGAGGGAGATATTGGCAATGGAGGTAACGGTATGGGTAATCTCGAAAGGCGGCGATCGCCTCTACCCTGACCACTGTTTTGCAGCACAGAGGGCGCAAACCGACCAGCGATCGAGTTCCCCGGGAGGCGTGGGACAACCACAATGCGGACAAAGGGGTAATCCCAGGGACTGCGCTTGCACCCCGGCAGCCCAGCGATCAAAAGTCCCTTGAGCATTCTCAACCTTAGAACCCTTCGGAGTTGCGGCATCAGCACTCAACTCACCCAACCGAGAAGGATGATCCTGCCAAAGTATTTCTTGATCCGCCAAATCTGGACATTTCACATCAGATTTAGACCAATCCTTGGGAGAAAAGCGAATATCGGCGATCGCCTCGGAACGCCCCACATTCAACCGTTGCAAAATCCGTCGGCGCTCAAACATGAGGTTTTGGGCCCAAGCCGCACTAGAAGTCGCCACCCGCAGCACCCCCCGTTCCACCGCCAAAGGACGAGTATGTTGATTAATCTTGGGCCCAACTGCGATCGCCCAAGACTCAACCAACTGCTGATATTCCCGTTGCTTTTGTCCCAGGGTCTGAGCCGCCAGAGCGCCTAAAATATGATCAAGAGAGTTAAAAGCCATCGAGTCAAACGGAATCCGGTATTGATAGTTAAAACCCGCACCCTTAAGGGTGGGGCTATACGGACGAAGCCTGCTCACGCAGGCTACTCTATGAAAACGACTTTTGATACCCGAATTTGGTATCCAACTCAACATTGAACTGAACCATTTAAAATTGGGTGCAACAGTACAGTTTCTGACTGCTGCCATGCCTCCTATTATAGGGATGGGCATTAGGCAGAATCAGTCCAACTCCCCATCTTCAGGGAGTCACCCACCAGGCGAAATCATCACGAAATCACACAGGAGAGACGGCATGAGCGAACGGTCCCCCCAGGCGAGTGGAGCCCCAGTTTCCCCAGAGCAGGGATTAAAACCGGCATTAGCCGCAGTGCTAGAAAGTTTAGACGTCAAGCTAGAGTCAGAATTAACCCGCTATCGGCGACAAAAACGGGGTGATGCCGTGCAACCGTCCTATTCCGGGAATGGGTTGACCCCCCCTCAAAAAACCGCAGTGGATTTAATTACTCTGTCCCCCAGTAGCAAGCCACCTCAGCAGTCTCCCTCTTTAGAACTGCCTAGCGCTCAGACGTTGAAATTTGAAGCCCTCAAACCGATGGCCGGACCTGATGCAGTAGAAACGCCGAGTGTTGCGGTTAACGGGAGTCAGAATCAGCCCTTGGATATTCCGGCGATCGCCACCTCCGGGGATAACGGCAATGGCTCATCCTCCGCCAATCCCGGAACTACCAATGGCAGCGGCTTATCGACCGAAAGCCCCGGTGCCCTCGTGGGACCGACTCCGGGAACTGACCCCAAGGACCCCAATGAGTATCTCGACTCTTCAGAAAAATTAGTCAGTAGTTTAGATCGAGAAAACAGCAAAAAGCTTGCCGAACTGCGGGCTAAACGAAAAACTCGGTCCCAAAATAGCTTCCTGAGTCCCTTGGGAATTGGGTCAATGCTGTTATTTGTGGCAGCAAGTGCCACCTTAGTTTATGTCGTGACTCAGATGGGAGAGGGTGAAAACCCAGGCACTCGGCAAAACGCCAATCGAGGCAGAAATGCGAATAGTCAGGTGTCTGAGCAGCCCTTGCCGAATGAAGCGGGTAGAATTACCCCAGATTTAACCAATTCCCAGTTTAAACCCTTGGATTTAGGCAATCTCGGAACTCTGGAGGAAAAACAGCCGGTAGCAGTTCCGACACCGAGTCCCCAAGGGTCTGTCCCCGCACAGACGGGGGCGATCGCCCCAACGGTCACCCCCAACCCCGCCTCAGTCACGGTGACCCCAACGGACCCAGGATTGAGCAATCTGACCACCGATTATTTGGCTGGATCCGGACAGCCTCCGGTGACTCCACCGGCCACCGGAACCGCCCCCACTGTCGCTCCGAATGGGGGGACTGTCACTCCGAATGGGGGGACTGCTACGCCAACACCGGCAGCACCGGCAGCACCGGCCCCGACTACGGGGGTGAGTCCGGCGTCATTCCCGGGGTTTTACTATGTGGTGATGGATTATCAGAATGATCAGAGCCTATGGAAGGCGAGAGAAGTCGTCCCCGATGCCTACCTGCGTGAGTATCCAATTGGGGTGAAGATTCAGGTTGCAGCCTTTGAAGATCAAGCCTCAGCTCAAGCAATGCTGGAACAAATGAAGAAGCAAGGGATAACCGGGCAAATTTATAAGCCTTAAGGGATAGACTCCACAGCCTGGATTAGACTGCGATAGCATAGGATTAGGGTTCGTACCCGGTCCGAAACAGGCAGGATGTGAGCACTAGACTCTGGGCGATCGCCCCAAAGGGGGAAAGGGGGTTTGAAAAAATTGCCAGCCCTCAGTCACGGGATAGAAGGCGATCGCCTCTGGCGTCTTGTTTTAAAATCCTGACATTTTAGCTTAGGACCTGGGGCGACCTTAAACGCACTATGCAACTTATATGGAGTCCGTTATGGGATTGTTTGACCGAATCATGAGGGTGATTCGCGCCAATATTAATAGTCTAATTAATAAAGCCGAAGACCCTGAAAAGATTCTCGAACAGACGATGATTGAAATGCAGGAGGATTTGATCCAACTGCGACAAGCGGTAGCTGTGGCGATCGCGACCCAAAAACGCACCGAGCGTCAGTATAGCCAAGCCCAGTCCACTGCTGATGAATGGCATCGACGGGCGCAGTTGGCCTTGGAAAAGGGGGATGAAAACCTCGCCCGGGAAGCCCTGACCCGTCGTAAATCCTACCAAGATACCGCCACGGGCATGAAAGCACAGATCGACCAACAAACCGGCGTGGTGGAACAGCTCAAGCAAAATATGCGAGCTTTAGAAGGTAAAATCGTCGAAGCGAGGACGAAAAAAGACCTCTATATCGCTCGTGCCAGGTCCGCCCAGGCATCCGAGCGACTCAATGAGATGCTCGGGAACGTTGGGACCGGGAATGCAATGGCGGCTTTTGAGCAGATGGAAGAAAAAGTCATGCAACTCGAAGCGCGATCGGAGGCAGTCTCATCCCTCGGTGGCGATGACCTAGAAAAAAAATTTGCTTCCCTAGAATCCGGGGGTGAGGTAGATGAAGAATTAACGGCAATGAAAGCGCAAATCAGCGGGAGTAACCCCGCTCGTCCTGAACTTCAGCCAGTCTCTGCTGCCTCAGATCCGGAAATAGAAGGAGAACTCCAAAAACTCCGCGATCGCATGGAAGAGTAACCCTGAGAGTAGGGTGTCTTGTCCATCCATCCTGTTACAGAGCCTGAACCCGGGCTGCTTCCGGTTCACCGCTCAATGTCAGGTGAATTTGGCATCCATCCCTTCTGTTGCTCTCCATCAACATCAGTCCGTGAATTGCCCAGGGCTGATCAGCTCTCAAAACTTTAAGCCTTACCCTTTAACATAGGAATTACACTCACTTCCTAACCCGATCAAGGCGCTGAGTTCCCCTATCCCGTTCCCCTTGACTCAACCAGGGACCCTTGAAGCAGTGCCTTCGGAGTCAATATTGCCGGTGGTCCATCCACCCAAAAATATATCGGGATGTAGCGCGAAAGCGGATGAAGTTTTTACACTAGATTCATCAAGAGAGTCTCTAGTATTCGATCGCCGCAGTCACCTTCTGTCTCCGGCTGACACCGAGTACCATCAAAGGAGATGGAATGGGTGAGGACCGTTGCCACCCAATCAATCAACCGGGGGATCTCAGCCCAGCAGCCTGTCCATAACAACCTACCTTGTAAACCCGAAAAGGAAAAATAGCATCATGGGATTGTTCGATCGCATTAGCCGAGTTGTCAGAGCCAATCTTAACGATATAGTCAGCAAAGCAGAAGACCCAGAAAAAGTCCTAGAGCAATCTATTATCGATATGCAGGAAGACTTGGTGCAGTTGCGCCAAGCCGTTGCCAGCTCCATTGCCAACCAA
This sequence comes from Oscillatoria sp., assembly GCA_011390515.1. GTDB lineage: Bacteria > Cyanobacteriota > Cyanobacteriia > Cyanobacteriales > Laspinemataceae > Laspinema. Next base: position 39,962 of record JAABSJ010000018.1, on the reverse strand, counting down.
AAACGCACCCAGAAACAATACGAGCAGGCCAACAACGAAGCCAATACCTGGCAAAGTCGCGCCCAACTCGCCCTCCAAAAAGGCGATGAAAATCTCGCCCGCGAAGCCCTCGTTCGCAAAAAAACCAACGCTGAAACCGCTGCCATGTTAAAAGCTCAACTCGATGGGCAGTTAACTCAGGTGGATAACCTCAAGCGTAATTTAATCGGTTTGGAAAGCAAGATTTCCGAAGCGAAAACTAAGAAAAATATGCTCAAAGCTCGGGCGCAAGCGGCCAAGGCGAACGAACAGCTTCAAAACACCCTCGGTTCCATCAACACGGGTGGCTCAATGGCAGCCTTTGAGCGGATGGAAGAAAAGGTCCTGCAAATGGAAGCCCGCTCTCAAGCGGCTTATGAAATTGGCGGCACGAATCTGGAAAGTCAGTTCGCGCAATTGGAGGCGGGAAGCGATGTGGATGATGAACTCTCTGCCATGAAAGCTCAACTCACCGGCGCTTCTCCGGCTCAAAGTCAACTCCCCAGCGCCGGAGAAAGCAGCGCTCCCAAAACCGCTGTGGATGACGAATTGGAACAGTTGCGATCGCAACTCAATGACGGTTAACTAAACCCCTTTGATTTTCCACAACTCCCTGATGTTCATGAGCTGGCTTGTCTTGACTTCTTTCTGACTAAGGCGGCCCTCTACCCAGGGAGTTGTGTTTTTTTGTCTATAAATCGCCCATCCCCCCCATCCCCCCCATCCCCCCAATCCCTTAAGGACAAATAACAAATAACAAATGACAAACAACAAATGAAAAAGGACAAATGACAAATGACAAATGACCTATCCCCCCAATCTCCCCAATCTCCCAGTGCCTCCCCTGCTGTAAAATAATCACAGTTTAATAACATTGAGCGATCGCCACTCCGGTTGGATTTCCGATAGCTTGGGTTGGCGATCGCCTGGTACCTGATATTTGAAAGCGGTGGGCATGAGTAGCATTATCAAAGTCACAGATACTGAGTTTGGACCCGAAGTAGAACAAGCAACCACCCCAGTATTGGCCTATTTTTGGGCCAGTTGGTGTGGGCCTTGCCGATTGGTCTCCCCCTATATAGACTGGGCAGCCGAAGAATATGGCGATCGCCTCAAAGTCCTTAAGCTAGAAGTCGATCCCAATCCTGAATCAGTGAAAAAGTGCGGTGTTGAAGGCGTACCGGCAATCCGCGTCTTTAAAGATGGGGCGATCGTGGAATCCTTTGAAGGAGCCATTACCAAACAGGCATTAGCCACCCTAATCGACGCCCATCTCTAAAAACTCATTGGGATTCCCTAACCGGACTCACCCCTGGAGACTCCACAACATTTGGGGATCCTTAACCCTGGGTTAGTCCCTGATTCATCACTCAGGCTCAGAACAAACTTAAGCAGTCAAATGTCACGAAATGCTTAAGTTTGTTTGCTTATCACCCTCAGTTGCACTCCATCAGCTTCTCACCCGTTAACCATCATGCAATTTGCTAACCGTTTAGAACCCCTGCGTTCCAATGTCTTTGCAGATATGGATAACGCTAAAGCTAAGGCAAAAGCCGCAGGATTGAAGGTCATTGATTTATCCTTGGGGTCCTCGGACCTCCCCCCAGCAGGACATATCATCGAGGCGATCGCCTCCTCTTTACCCGATCGCAACTCTCACGGCTACGTCCTCTTTCACCGCACCCAAGCCTTTCGCGAAGCTGCCGCCCAGTGGTATCACCAGCGCTATGGCATTGCCGTAGACCCCCAAACTGAAGTTTTAGCCTTAATTGGCTCCCAGGAAGGCACCGCTCATTTACCCTTAGCCATTTTAAATCCTGGAGATTTTGCCCTCCTCATGGATCCGGGCTATCCCTCCCATGCCGGTGGGGTCTACTTAGCCAGTGGTCAAATTTATGGGATGCCCCTGCGGGAAGAAAACGGATTTCTGCCCGTCTTTGAAGAAATTCCCCCAGCGGTTCTCAACCAAGCGCGGATGATGGTTCTCAGCTACCCTCACAACCCCACCACCGAGATCGCTCCCCTGTCGTTTTTCCAAGAAGCGGTTGCCTTTTGTCAGCAGCATCAGTTAGTCCTGGTTCACGACTTTCCCTACGCCGACTTAGTATTTGATGCTCAAATTTCCGTCCCCTCCATCCTGCAAGCGGACCCAGAAAAAACCGTTTCTATCGAGTTTTTTACCTTGTCCAAATCTTATAATATGGGCGGCTTGCGGATTGGGTATGCCATTGGTAATCCCGAACTAATTAAAGCCCTGCGGCAAGTCAAGGCGGCAGTGGATTTCAACCAATATCAGGGCATTCTCAACGGGGCGATCGCTGCCCTCACGGGTCCCCAAGATACCGTAGCCGAAATGACCCGCATCTTCCGCAACCGTCGGGATGCTTTCGTCAACGCCCTCCATCGCATCGGCTGGCAAGTGCCGATGCCCGAGTCTACCATGTATGTCTGGGCCAAACTCCCCGAACAGTGGGCCAACAATTCCATCGGCTTTTGTACCCAGATGGTCGAAAAAACCGGCATAGCCGCTTCTCCCGGTTCTGGGTTTGGCAAAATGGGCGAAGGGTATGTGCGGTTTGCCTTAGTTTGGGACCCCCCGGTATTAGAAGAAGCGGTGGAACGAATTGCCCAGTTTTTGAATTCATAATTTTACCGAATTCCCCAGTCCCACAGAACAACCGATGAGAGAGTCTCATCGGTTGTTTTTTACAAAAGCCACACTGGGAGAAAACTTGAGTAAAACTACTGACCTGAAACGGGGCAAGTTTAGCAACTCTTTACAGAAACTTTACGAGATTCCATCATAACTTTATGGAAGGTGAGAGGGTTCGCGGATAAGATTAGGGCAGATAGTCATAAATCCTATGGTGATTACTTAACCTTAAAGTTAAGACTAAGACCCTCTCAGATATAGAGAGGGGCAGGCAGACCCAACCGAGGGTCAGTGTATTGACCGAACAACTTCCAAACGATCGCCTCTTTAACGTGATGGCGATCGCACCATCCCGGGAAATCCCGAGATTTAATGAGACATCCGCAACACCCAGCGGATTCACTAACCTAAACCCACTTGCACATTTTTGAGGAGACCCCCCCATGACCGGACTTGTTAAAAAACTCGCGATCGCCACTTCCGTTGCCGTGGGTATGACTGCGATCGGTAGCACCTCCGCCCTTGCCGGTAGCTTCACAGGGAGTGTTTCAGGCCCTAACCTTTACTACGACTCCAATGGCACGAATACATATCTCGGGGGTACCAACGTCAATACCGTTACGTTGACGGGGGATAGCACTGCACCGGGAAATAATATTGAGTTAGGTGGCACTACCCTACACCCAAGCACCGCAGATTTCTGGAATGCCTCAACCCTCAGCGGCATGATTGGAGGCCAATCCATCACCCTGAGTAGTATGACAGCAACCGACTGGTTTGGAGCCGATTTGAATCAATCATTTGGAGCAAATAACTTTGCTAACCAATGGTTCAACGCCGCCTTGGATGCCTATAACTTCGATACCATTGCCGCCTCAGCTGCACAGGTTGGACAAAATTTGACAAGATCCTCGCTCTTTAGCACCTTTTTAATGGGTGGTGGATTTGCCCGAGCCAGCGATCCGAATATCTCCTACATCAATCAAGAGAACAATCAAGTTAAAATCGGCCTAGCCGGTCACTTCACATTAAATACTGATATCAATACCTTCCTGAATTTGCAAGGGTTAGGGCAATTTGCCGGGTTCGTTCCCCACAACGTGCAACTCAGCGAAATCGTGAAGGTGACTTACGGTGGAGAGACGGGCTACTTTTCGAGCCTGTTTGGCACAGGTTCAGGACTGTTCGACCTCGCCGATGGCCGCTCACATAATGGCAATTACGAAATTACCCTAGCTGCCATACCGGGCAATGACGTTTCTGTTCCCGAACCCTCCACCATGCTTGCTCTGATGGCAGTTGGAGGTCTATTTGCCACCTCCAAGCGCAAATCCGCCAAAAACGCATAACTTGGCTGATGGAATAAGTTAGACACATCCGGAGAAAAAGGAAGCCTTAAGGCTTCCTTTTTTTTACCCAAAACATCAGGCCAAGGATAAAGGGGAAGTTTCCCCCATTCTTAGTAACGAGTTTAGTCCATCTCGGGTAACAACCTCAGTGGTTATCCCCCCTTACAAACTCGCCTGCAACTTATCCAATAAGCCCTCAATATAATCTAATGCACTGGCGATCGTCTGGGGATTTTCGATATCCACATCCACATACTTCCGCAACGCCTCCACCTGATTGAGACTCCCTCCGGCAGACAATAACTCCAGATATCCGGGAATAAAATCTTTACCCGTTTCCAGATACTTCTGATAACAGGCTAAACTCACAATGTTAGAAGCGGCGTACTGATAGCAATAAAAAGGCTTAAAGTAAATATGCCCAATTCGCGCCCAATCATACTGGTGTTCCGGTAATAATTCCACGGAATTTCCACAGAGATTGCGATACAACTCCATCCACTTCTCATTGACGAACTTGGCATCAAAACTGCCTTCTTTGGCGCGATCGTGAATCGCTAACTCCAAACGACTAATCGTACTTTGCCGGAATAGCAAATTGAACTGGTCTTCCAACTGCCGAGTCAGCAACGACTTCATCAGCGCCTTATTGTCTGCCGAAGTTTTCAGCAGGTAATCCAGCAACAGCAATTCATTAAAGGTCGAAGCAATCTCGGCTAAAACCAAAGGCGGATTGCTATTATAATAGGACTGAGCATCATCAATCCAAGCAAAATGTAACCCATGACCCATTTCATGAGCCAGGGTAAACAAAGAATTGTAATCGTCCGTGTAAGAGAGCAATAAATAACTGTGTTTACCGTGAGAGTAAGCACAAAATGCCCCACCCCGTTTACCCGGACGGACCTTGGCATCAATCCAATTTTTCAGGAAAAATTCTTCTGCACGCCGCGCATAATTGACATCAAACTCTTGTAAGGCATTGAGTAAGGTTTCGACTCCCGTTTGATATTTTAACGGAGGTAAAGGTTCCTCATCCTCAGTCGTCCAAGGTGCATAAAGGTCACAAATGCGGATTGTTTGACCGAGTGCCTTTCCTTTGAGTTGATAGTAGCGCTCAAACAGTTCAAACCGACTCGCGGTCCCGTCCATAATGGCACGGAAAACAGGTTCAGAAACCTCATCAGCTAACAATTGCTTATGCAAAGTAGAGGAATACTGGCGCATCTGACTTTCGATGCGATGATCCTGAGTGACGGTATTCAGAATGAACCCGTAGAGGGAGTTATGCTGTTTGAGGACATTTCGCACGGAGAGATAGGTATTGTACCGCACTTCCGGCGAGGGATGAAACAACAAGGCACTTAATTCCGCCTCATTGCTGGCACTTTTGCCATCGGGGGTGCTCACGGGTTCATATTCTTGTTCTCCCAAATGCACCGATCGCAATTGGATAAACGCTTGCCGACCCGTGAGACTGTCTTGATTGCGAGTTTGTTCGATTTCTTCTGAAAGGGTGTGAGGACGAAACTCCGCAATGCGATTGAGATAATGGGTGTAACTTGCTAGTTCCGCAGATGCGAGTAATTGGTTAAAATTCTCTTCAGAAATCTGCTGTAATTCTAGGTCAAAAAACAGCAATTGATTCTCGATCGCCGTTAGCGCTTCCATCACCTGATCCAGCAGTTGTTTCGCTTCCGTATTGCGCGTATCTGCTGAAAAGGTTAGAGAAGGATAGGCATAGACATAACCGGAGATTTGACCGATTTCTTCCAATTCCTGTAAACAATCGGCGATTTGTTCCGGTTTTAGGGTGGCGACATGGCCGCGATAGGTGCGACGAAACCCCGCAGCGCGATGCTGAAGGACTTCTAAATCATGCTCAATCTGCGGGTCATCAAACCCTTGATACAGGTCTGATAAGTCCCACTCCTGGGGATTTTCCAATTGAGCGATCGCCGGGGATTGAGGGGTTTGAACCAAAGTAACACTCCTTTGTTATAGTTTGCTACTTCTATTATGAGGGAAATTTTCCCCATTATCCACACCCAGTCCGGGTACGGCAATCCGAACGAACTCCCTGAGTCTATCAGGCGATCGGATTCCGGTGCAGGTAAATTAATATAAACTCTGGGAATTATCATGGACCTTTTTAGCCTAAAATTAAAGATGAAATATGGCAATTAAACTCAAGGATTATGCCGATTGACAACTTATGTAAATACCTAGCCACGAAATATCCACAACGCTTTGCCTCTTGGATATTGCGAAGAATCATTACCTCACCCGTGGAAGTGTTAAAAACCGAATTAACCCTGGAACCCGTGCGGGCTGATTCGGTGATTTTTTTACGGACGGATGAGGAAATTCTGCATTTAGAATTTCAGGTAAAAGTCCCCAAGGATAGACCGATGCCTTTGCGGATGTTAAACTATTGGGTGCGGCTACATTGGCAATATGGACTGCCAGTGAGACAGGTGATTATTTGGCTGCAACCCACCAGCAATCCAGCGGTGTTTGAGACAGAATTTGTCAGGGAAAATACGCGACATCGATATGAGGTCATTCGGATTTGGGAGGAATCTCCCGAACTGTTGCTCCAAGACCCAGTATTGCTCCCCTTGGCGGTGTTAGCGGCAACTCAAGAACCGAACCAACTCCTGGCTCAAGTTGCTCAGGAAGTGGCTAAAATAGAGGAAACTGAACTGCGCCAAGAAATCGCCGCTTGTACCCAGGTTCTAGCGGGTTTACGGTTTAACAAAGATACGATTGCTAACTTTTTCCGGGAGGAAATTATGCAGGAATCCGTGATTTACCAAGATATCCTTCAAAAGGGTCTTAATCAAGGGAAAAAGCAGGAGGCGATCGCCCTACTTCAAGGGATGCTGAATCGCCGTTTTGGTTCCTTAGAACCCAATGTCCAAGAACGCATTGAATCCCTCACCCTAACTCAATTAGAAGAGTTAAGTTTGGCCTTATTCGATTTGACAGAAGTAACAGATTTAGTGAATTGGTTGCAGTCTCGTTAAAGTTAGGTTTAGGGTAGTTAGGGAACTGCCCTAAACCCAATAATTTGGGGTTTTACGGTTTGAGCAAGATTTAATTGTAAACTTTTTCTGGAGGGAATTATGCAGGAATCCGTGATTTACCAAGACATTTTTCAAAAGGGAGTAGCACAAGGTCTTGAACTGAGTTTCAATCAAGGTAAAAAGCAGCAGGCGATCGCCATGATTCAGGGGATGCTGAACCGCCGTTTTGGTTCCCTGGAAACCAATGTCCAAAACCGCCTTGAATCCCTCACCCTAACTCAATTAGAAGAGTTGAGTTTGGCCTTATTCGATTTTACAGAAGTCACTGATTTAGTGACTTGGCTGGAGTCTCTTTAGCGGGTTTCCCCAATTATTTGGATAGTAGGGACAAGGCAATGCTTTGTCATTGGTCATTGGTCATTGGTCATTGGTCATTGGTCATTGGTCATTGGTCATTGGTCATTGGTCCTTGGTCCTTTGATGACTTCAAAAAGTCGGCTTTAAGGCGCGATTAAATGCTCCTCAGAACGGCGATATTGGGCTTTGAGACGCGATCGCTTGATGGGAAGCCAGACCATGACTCCAATCACGGGAATGCCGGTGATCGCCGCTGCTGCGATGAGTAACGGTGTCCAGAATCCTAATTGTACAGCAATGCCGCAACTGATGCCAGAGGCGGCAGTTAGCAGGGAGAGCGCAGTGGCGATTTGTAGTCCAAATTCCTTGGTAATCCCCGAGGCGGCTAAGATTAAAGCAACCCCGGTTACTGCTGTGGCGGCTAAGGTGCCAGCGGTGGCCCAAGACCCGATTAGACTAGCCCCGGCAGCCATTCCTAGGGTAAATCCAGTGATCGCTGCGATTAGGGTTGTTGCCACGGCAGTGAGCAGGAATTTCACTGCAAATCCCTGCTTTCCTGTCAGTTTAGCAAGCCCCGCCCAAGCTAAAAATCCACTCAGGGCGATCGCAATTGGGGTGGCGATGGAATGAAGGGCTAACATTCCTCCGGCACCGGCGGCTAAAAATAACAATCCTAATGAACTGTAGGGTAATTTTTGAGTGTAAATTGGAATGGGGGCGGTGGTAATTTCTAGGGGAATTCTAATCGGATTGGGTATGCCATTATGTTCTAATAAAAGTTCTCTTTGATAGGTTTGATTGGCGCGTAAATGGCTCGTATCAATAATAATTTGAGCGTCCAACCGATTCTTTTTAAACTGTGCGGGAGAAAAGGAAATCCAAGCATGAGCATCGGGACGATGAGGCGGGTCCTGGGGATGGGGGGCAACCTGCCATTTTCCCCGGAGTCGGGTGTCGGCAACCGGGTTTTTAATCGAGAGGGTGTGGATAATTTGTTCGCCTAGGGTTGAGGCGGTTGCTGTGATGTGAGTTTTGCTGAGATGAACTTCTGGTGTGCGGACGACATAAATCGGTTCCAATGCGGCCAAGGCCGTTGCTGCATCGGGGAAACGCTCGCCCGGATGGGGTTGGACCATTGTTTCCAACCATTCAATCCAGCGCCAACTGACTTTCGGAGTGAGATGTTTGAATTGGATGCGATAATCGTCATCGACCAACTCGGCGATCGCCACGGATCGAGTCCCCGTCAGTAAACAAATCAACGTAGCGCCTAATCCGTACAGGTCAGATGCCGCAGACAGTTGGCGATTCAGCAGTTGTTCAGGGGGCATAAATCCCATCGTCCCTTTTACCATACTGCTCATCGCCACCTCTTCCGAACCGAGTTTAGCAAAGCCAAAATCGACGAGGTATAACGTTAGGCGATCGCTCACTAGGATATTTTCCGGTTTAATATCCCGATGAATCACCAACGGGGTCCGAGTTTGCAGATAAACTAAGATGTTTAAAGCAGCGATCGCCAGTGCCTTGACCTCCTCCGGGTCAAAACTGCGCGGAACTGCCAGGGATTGAGCATCTTTATACTCCTGGACCATACAAAACCCATCGGCAGTCTCAAACGAATCCAAATAGTTGGGAATCCCGGGGTGATTTAACTGTTGCAACACCGCAATTTCCCGTTCCACCGCCCGATAAGCGGACCAGTCGGAACCACTGGTGGCAAATTGGAATTGTTTAATTGCTACCGATTCTTGTCGCTGCTGATTAAGTGCCAAATAAGTTACCCGACCCCCGGCACGATTATGGCCAAGCTCTCGGATAATTTTATAGCCGTTCGCACTAAAGTCGGGAAAATCATTCATGGTGGAAAATCGCTAGGGGCTGTTTTTATTGTAGGTCATTGGTCATTTGTCCTTGGTCATTTGTCCTTGGTCATTGGTTGATGGGGGTTCATGTTTGTAGTAACGACTTCAGTCGTTATCCGCGTTACTTGGCGGATGCCAAGTAACGCACCCATCTGCGGATCTTCCAGTTCCTTCCCAGGTAATTAATCTGCTCATAGTGCGTGTCATGGCGGATGCCATGACACTCTTGGCAACGACTGAAGTCGTTACTACAAACATGAAACCCCATTCACCCCATTCACCCCATCTACCAATGACCAAGGACAATTGACCAAGGACAATTGACCCATCCTCCCTACGATCGCAACTGTTTCAAGACAGATTTCACCTCCTCGGGAGTCAACTCTCGCCATTGTCCCGGTGGTAACCCTGCTAGGGAGAGGTTGCCGATACGCGATCGCACCAGGCGGAGGGTGGGAAACCCCACGGCAGCAGTCATGCGTCGGACTTGGCGATTTTTGCCTTCCGTGAGGGTGATTTCTAACCAGGCGGTGGGGACGGTTTTGCGAAAGCGCACCGGGGGATCTCGGGGGGGAAGTTCGGGTTCGGTGGGTAAGAGTTGCACTGTTGCCGGTCGGGTGCGATAATCCTGAATCTGGACCCCGTTGCGGAGGCAGTTGAGGGCCTGTTCGTCGGGGATGCGTTCCACCTGGACCCAATAGGTCCGGGGATGGGCATATTTAGGGGAACAGAGGCGATGTTGGATGGCACCGTGATTGGTTAACAACAACAATCCCTCACTGTCTAAATCTAGGCGACCGACGGCATAAATGTCGGGAATATCAATGTAATCTTTTAAGGTCGGGCGTTGAATGCCCGCATTCTTGCCGTCGCGATCGCTAAATTGGCACAGCACGTTATAGGGTTTGTGAAACAAAATATAATGATAAGACACAGTTCAATTCACGGATAAAACATAACATTCGGTTATAAGTGAGAATTTTACCTCAAAAAGACGGTCCGCCTTGGTCATGGGAGGAACAAGCGGTTGCCTTGTCCCTCCCATGAATCGGAAAATGTTAGGCGTTGAAGTTCCCTGATCCACTGGTTTCTAACCAGTCTAAAATCAGGGGATTTACCACCTCTGGACGTTCATCATGGGGACAGTGGCCGGTATTGGGAATGGACTTGAAGGTCATGGAACGTTCTGGGTGAGACTGCTGGAAAATCCGACTTCCGGCGATCGGTGTCCAAGGGTCATCTTCCCCCCACAACACCAATAACGGATGGGTAACATTCGGTAAAATCTCCGAGGGCGGTGTTCCCGGAGGTGCACTCAAAATTGAGGCAAACACTTTCTGCGCCCCCACATCACAGGACGGTTCGTATAGCAAATCGACCAACTCATCGGTAATCGCTTCATGGTTGCGATACACTTGGCGCAAGGTATTGCGAATTCGACGTTTTTGGCGAATGCGGTTAAACAGGAACGTTCCGACGGTTGGGGAACTCACTAATTTGCTAAACGTACCCATCACCAACCGCAAGGGTGGATTGAGTTCTTCCGGGCGATGATTTAACCCCCCGGCACAATTGATTAATACCCCCCCTGCTGACTTGTCGGGGTGATTGGCAACCAGCATCAGACTGAGTAAGGCACCAATGGAATTGCCGATAAATACGGTGGGTTCCTGGATATGTTCCGTCCAGAAATCCGTAATCAGTTCTTCCCACAGTTCCAGGGTGTAATTCAGGGGGGCTTTATCTGAACCGCCAAACCCCAGCAAATCCAAGGCAAACACTCGATATCCCCCTTCCGCAAGGGCGGGTATGTTCTTGCGCCAATGGCCGATGGAGGCCCCGAATCCATGAATCAGGAGGAGGGGACGACCGACCCCTTGAACGGCATACTGAACTTTATGGCCGTTCCAAATCCAGGTTTCCTTGGCGATCGCAGTCGGTAGTCTAAGCTGTTGTGTGGTCACGGTCTCTATTATTAAGTTTAGTAAACTCTCTTTATCATAATCTAGGACATCCAGACTTGGAAGGGCCAGAAACCCAGGGACCAGAAACCGGGTTTCTGACCCAGATGCTGTGATACCCTAGAAGGAAGGTCCTAACGGGAAGAAGACAAGGGCGCTATCACCTGTAACCTGCTGGGTCAGTACGAATCTGCTGAAATTGAACGAAATGCCATCAAACTTGTCCCTTATTCTGACTGGAGTTAATTCGATGACGATATCATTAAAGCCCGAACAAGAGCAGTTTATAGCAGAAAAATTAAATAGCGGAAAATATACCACGGTTGATGAGATTTTAACCGAAGCCTTTCGCTTATTGGAAGAACGAGATAGACAGTATGACGAGTGGGTGAAAACAACTCAAGCAAAGCTAGAAACGGGACTCGCCCAACTTGATAGAGGGGAAGGGATTGATGGAGAAGCGGTGATGGCTCAACTCAGAGAAAAATCCCGTAAACTCCTTCAATAGGGTCAGCAATGATGGAATTGAAATAGTCGGGGTGGTGAGTGGGTATCGCGATTTAAGCTCACTGTTTTCTGATGTCGATGAGGGAAACTAAATCAGACTGACAACCAAAGGTTCTAACGAAATCGGGACGAAGCGCAACAGTTTCCCCCTAGATTGCGAGGGAGCATCTCCTGAAAGGTCGCCCTCACCCTAAATCCCTCTCCCAAAATGGGAGAGGGACTTTGAATCCGGAGGTGCCCCTTCTCCCATTTTGGGAGAAGGGGTTGGGGGATGAGGGTCAACTGTCCAAATTGAGATGCTCCCGATTGCGAGAAAGCGGAAAATTAACTATGTTGTTGATGCCACTTCTCCGTTAAAATTGATAGAGTAGCGAGTTGAAAGTCATGGGAGAATGAGTACAGCGTTGCAGTCTCAGAGGAATCGGAGTTATGCCATTATTGGCACCGGGGCGATTGGCGGGTTTTATGGCGCGAAACTCCAGCAGGCGGGGTTTGAGGTGCATTTTTTGCTGCATAGCGATTATCAGTTCGTGCGGCAGCGCGGATTAAGGGTGGATTCGGTTTGGGGGGACTTTACCCTCGACTCCCTGAATGTTTATAACGATGTCCACCAAATGCCGCCTTGTGATGTGGTCATTGTTGCTCTAAAAACCACCCGCAATTCTTTATTGACCACTTTGCTGCCGCCAGTTATAAAAGAATCTGGGGCGGTATTAATGTTACAAAATGGTCTGGGTAACGAAGAAGCGATCGCCCCGATAGTTGGTCCGGCTCATATTCTGGGCGGATTATGCTTTATTTGTTCTCATAAAGTCGGAGAGGGCCATATTAACCACCTCGATTATGGGGCGATTACCCTAGGGGAATATGCACCGGATTATCACCCATTGGGAATCACCGCTACCCTCCGAGACATTGCCGGAGATTTTGAAACCGCCGGAATTTCCATCCAATTTGCCGAAGATTTACTCCTCGCCCGCTGGAAAAAATTGATTTGGAATATTCCTTATAATGGCTTGTCCGTGGTGCTAAATGCCCGCACGGATGAAATCATGGGAAATGAATACACCAGTCTTTTATGCAAACAGTTAATGCAGGAAGTCGGGGCGGTTGCCGCTGCTTATGGCAGAAAAATTCCCGAAAGTTTTATGCAAAAAATGCTAGACCATACTGCTAATATGCAGCCCTATATTACCAGTATGAAATTGGATTATGACCACCACCGCCCCCTAGAACTAGAATCCATCATTGGCAATCCTTTAAAAGCGGCGATCGCCAAACAAATCCCCGTCCCCAAAATCGCAATGCTTTACGCCCAATTAAACTTCATAAACACTCAAATCAAAACCACCCCCCCTCTCCCAAGTTCGTAGTAACGACTTCAGTCGTTCTCTTCTTCATGTTCGTAGTAACGACTTCAGTCGTTCTCTTCTCTTATGTTCGTAGTAACGACTTCAGTCGTTATCTTCTCTTATGTTCGTAGTAACGACTTCAGTCGTTCTCTTCTTTTATGTTCGTAGTAACGACTTCAGTCGTTCTCTTCTTTTATGTTCGTAGTAACGACTTCAGTCGTTCTCTTCCCCCCCCCAACCACCCCGCACAATTATGGATGAACGCTTAATCAAACCCGGACTCCCTCAACCCCCCACATTTGATCGCCTCAGCGATGAAAGATTATATCGCAAACAACGCTTGGCAGCCGCATTTCGCCTATTCGCTCATTTTGGATTTGATGAAGGAGTGGCGGGTCATATTACAGTCCGGGACCCGGAATTTCCTGACCAATTCTGGGTGAATCCCTTTGGAATGTATTTCGGTCATATTCGCGTCTCGGACCTAGTATTAGTCAACCATCAAGGGGAAATTTTAGAAGGCGATCGCCCGATCAATGCTGCTGGATTTGCCATTCATTCCCAAATCCATCAAGCGCGTCCCGATGTCATCGCGGCAGTACACGCTCATTCCCTCTATGGCAAAACCTGGTCCACCCTGGGACGACTCCTTGATCCGCTTACTCAAGATGCCTGTGCCTTTTACGGGGATCATACCTTATTTGATGACTATACCGGCGTGGTGTTAGAAATAAGTGAGGGCGAACGATTAGCGCGGACCTTGGGAAACGCGAAGGCGATTATCCTGCGCAATCATGGATTACTCACCGTGGGTCATTCCGTGGATGAGGCAAGCTGGTGGTTTATCACAATGGATCGGTCCTGTCAAAGTCAACTGATGGCAGAGGCAGCAGGAAAACCCATCGCTATTGCGCCAGAAATTGCTCAATTGACTTATACTCAGGTGGGAAGTCATTACATGGGGTGGTTTAGCTTTCAGTCGCTTTATGACATGATTGTTCGTCAGCAGCCGGATTTATTGGAATAAAGGAGGCGATCGCCTGGAAAAAGCTGACTCACTTCTCCTCTACCCCCCGTTGCGGCTAACTGGATGCACTGGTATAAAACCGAAGGGCAAACCGCCAAAATGCCATCGAAGCCAAGAAGAGGGCGATCGCCAACAGGGCGGCCCCCGCAATCCAACTGACTTCGACCCGTCCTAACACCGACTCTGCCGGGACGGTAGTGAGAAAGGCGACGGGGACAATGAAGGTGAAGAAAAAGCGATAGGCAGTGGGATAAGCCACCATTGGAAATCGACCCGCTTCCAGTAATCCTCTGAGAACTTGAGTCACATTATATATTTTGACAAACCAAATACTCATCGCACCTAACATAAACCAGAGGCTATAGAGACTGATGGCCCCAAAGAGGAGGGGAATTAAACTGACAAGATAATTAACCGGGGGTAAATTCAGGTTGCTACCGGCATAAAAAATCAGGAGTAAGCCTAAAATAATATCTGGTAGGCCCCACAGGGAAATCGTCCGTCCCGATAGCCAAAATTGAGAACTGATGGGTTTAAGCAGCACAAAATCGAGGGTGCCTTCTTGGACTTGTTTGACAATGGTATTCAGATTAGGGGCGAGGAAGGTGGAGGAAAAGCCTTGGAGAATAGTAAATACTCCCAAAACCACGAGGGCCTCTTCCCATTGCCATCCCCCGAAATTGTAGTCCGTGCCGTAGAATAGGGAGAGGGCAAACCAACTCCCTGCGAGGTTTCCCAGGCTACTGAAGGCGGCGATCGCAAAATTGACCCGATATTCGAGTTCAGCAGCGATCGCAGTCTTCCAAAATAGCAGGAGTATCGACCAATATAGCACAAATGCAGACAAATATCGTTTCATTTTTCTTGGGGATTTTACAAGATAATAAATTGGGAAGGGCCAAAATTAGTCTGTTTTTTATTAGCGTAGCGCAACGATCGCCCATTGAGGAGATCCAGAATTCCCGAGGGACCTCGATTCGGCAACATCGGTTCATCTTCCTAAGCTTTAGGTCATTGGCAGGAGTTATTTTCTAATAAACATCTCCAAAAGTGACATCAAAAGCCGTGATCCGGCTGGAGTAATAGGCAATTATTGGAGATATTTAATCAATTTAGCAGAGCAAATAACAAATGAACGAATTCAGCCAATTATTACGAGATAAAAAAGATTTAATTTTGGAGCAATGGATTATCTTGGTTCGCCATGAGCAAACACTGGGGACAACGGGGGAAGTCCCTTATCAACTAATTCAGGATACCCTACCTAAAATCATTGAGGCGATCGCTTCGATCCTCGATCCGTTCCAAGAAAATGACCAACGCACTCTATTACAGACCGCTTTAGAACATGGATTTATAAACCTGCAACCCGACTACAAAGCTCAAGAAATTGTCCGGGAATATGGGTTAGCCCGAGAGACCATTTTAGATGTACTCGAAGAAAAACTCGAACGAAGCAATCCGAAAGAAGTGATTCGGGTCATGCGCCTGATTGAGCAGGCAATGGATGAAGTCATCAGACTCTGCTTCGCCAGTTATACCGAAGAACAATTGCAAGAATTACAAATTTTATACGCCCAGCTCAAGCTCACCAATCAAGAATTGGCGCGATTAGTCCGGGCGAGTCAAGAAAATCTGGCCCACCTTGCCCATGAATTGAAAACCCCCCTGACTTCGATTATTGGCTATTCCGATCTTTTTTTACGTCAACAGCGAAAACATTTAGCGGAATGGGAGAAGGCAGTTCCTAATTTAGAGCATATTGAAAAAGTGCTTCGCAACGGACGACAGTTACTCCAGTTAATTAACGATGCATTAGAAATTTCGCGCTATGAATCCGGGAAACTGCCGCTCCATTTGATGGAAACCAACGTGCGTAATGTCATTAATTTAACCGTAGAAATGGTTGAGTATATGGCCCACGCTAAAAATATTACAATTGAGGTGGACTGTGATCAATCTTTTAATCTAATCGTCAGTGACCCGTTACGATTACAGCAAGTGCTGACCAATTTAGTCACTAATGCAGTTCGTTATACCGACAAAGGAACAGTCCTGATTCGCTGCCAAGTGATCTCGGAACAGAACTGGTCAATCAGTGTGATTGATACTGGAGTCGGAATTGAGAAAAAAGACCAATCTCAGATTTTTGAACCCTATTTTCGAGTATCCGGTTGCAGTAACACATTTTTGCCGAATAGTACGGGATTGGGACTGGCGATCGTGTCGCGGTTGGTTAAGTTGTTGCAAGGCAATATTCAGGTGTTTTCAGAAGTGAATGTCGGTTCTACCTTTACGGTAACTTTGCCCCTCCAAATTCAGCCGTTATCAACCCAAACAGCAATTTTTTAGAGGGTCAGAACCTGTTTCCATCTCCACCTTGCCTGGGGCTTCAAACGGTCCGCTCTCGCCTGACCCTGGGTTCCTCTACTCAGACTTTTTTTCTTGACAGTTTAGTATCCTTATGATAAAATTACAAATTATTTTTCGGGACTTGAACGCCCGGTTAAACCGATGAGAGGCAGTGGCTAAACTTCCGCAAAATAGCGGATGTCTGTGGGGTAAGTTTTAGTATAAAATAAAAAATAAATCCATAACTCAGGTCACTCAACCCAAACAGGTCAGCTTTATGGGTTAACCCCCCTAGTATCGAAGAATAAAAGTGACAGCAGTATAGAGAATTCTCTATTTATTCAGGTTGTCCGTTCTACACTTCTGTCATAAATTGGTGCTGGTAAATTGAAACCGCCTACAGAATAATTTGTTCCCTTACGGTGAAGTTGGAGACTCAGATGATTACTCAACTATTCAGCAAATTTCAAAATAAGCTCTTGATTCTACTTTTTTTGAGCACCTTAATTCCTGCGGCGATCGTCGGGGGATATAGCAACCTATCCTACCGGAAGGTTTTAACCGATTTACTCTATAAACAAATGGCGCGTCAAGGGACAGATAGTGAGTCAAAAATTACTTCTTTTCTAAATAATGTTAAAGCTGATGTTTTGTACCTCAGCCAAACCCCTCCGATTCAAGGGATAGTGAGAGCTAGAGCCAATCAAGGAATCGATCCCCTAGATAAGTCTTCCTATCAAAATTGGAGAAATAGATTAGAAATCATTTTTTATTCTTTCCTAGAATCTAAACCCTATTATTATCAACTTCGCTATTTGGATGAGAATGGCAATGAGTTGGTCCGCATGGACTTAAAAAATGGAACGATTCGGACTATACCCGATTCCCAACTTCAAAACAAGGCTGTTCATGATTATTTCATCGAAACGATGAAATTAAATCCCGGAGAAATTTTTGTTTCCGAGGTTGATTTAAATCGAGAAAATGGAAAAATAGAAGTTCCTTATACCCCAGTTATTCGCTACAGCACACCGATTTATAGTGCAACGGGAGAAAAAAGGGGAATCGTGATTGCTAATGTATTTGCCGATTCTTTTTTAGAAATGGTAGATGAACAAACGGGGGATGATTCCCATGAAGCCTTTATCCTCAATCCAGACGGCTACTATATTTATCACGGAAATGAAAGCAAAGAATGGGGGTTTGATTTAAATAAACAGGAGAACATAGTCCAGGACTATCCCGAAAACATTAGCGAACAGTTATTGTCCTTGGAATCGGGATTTATTTCTGAAGGAAGCGATTGGGTGATTAGCTATAATCCAATTTCCCCGAATAGTCAAAGTGTGAAAAATGCGTTTATTCTGGTCTATGCCACGCCGAAAGACCTGGTTTTTGCCCCGATTAATACCCTCAGCACTGTGGCAATTTTAATTACTGGGGTTTCTTTGGTGATTGTCCTGCAACTCGGGAGTCTAATTTTAAAGAATTTGCTCGGTTCTATTCGAGACATTACCGGGGTGGTTTCCTCCTTTTCCATAGAACTGTTGGCAACCATTGAACAGCAAGAACGAATGACTGTGCAGCAGTCGGCATCGGTGCAAGAAACCACCGTAGCGATTGATCGGATTAATGCGGCTTCCGCAGAATCGGCGCAACAAGCGCAAAATGCCGCTATTGGTGGAAAACACGCCTTAATTCGAGTAGAAGAAGGGAGCAAAGCGGTTTCCCAAACTTTTGAGGAAATGGAAACTTTGAAAGAAAAAGTAGAGGCGATCGCCTCCCGGAGTTTCAGCTTAAATGAGCAGACCAATAAAATTAGCACTATCTCCAATTTAGTCAGCAATTTAGCCACAGAAACCAATATGTTGGCGCTGAATGCAGCGGTGGAAGCGGTCCGCGCAGGAGAAGAGGGAAAAGGGTTCGGCGTGGTTGCCTCGGAAATTAGAAAACTAGCCGATCGCAGTAAACAATCCACCCAGAATATTTCCACCTTAGTTCAAGATATCGAACAGGCGGTTAATTCAATGGCCCTGGCTGCTCATGAGGGCCAAACCAATGTAGAAACCGGGGTGAAAATCGCTCAAAATACCGCAGAAGTGTTTACCGATATTGCCGGGGGGATGGAACAAATTGTGGAACATACCCAGCAAATCGCCCTCACCGCACAACAACAATCCCTGGCGATCGAACAGGTGATGACGGCGATGAACGATCTCACCCATGAAGCAGCAGAAACCGCAACGAGTATGACTCACGTCAAAACCGGGATTCAAAAACTCAACGAAACAGCCTTAAATCTCAAGTCCATGATTTGAGTTTAAATCAAGCCCCCATCCCGGAATATTGGCGCAACCCGCGACGCCATAACCAGCGATTAATGATCCAAAAGATTGCCACCCAACCGCACATAATGGCAAGACTGGGGAGAACATTCACAGGTAATCCCACCAATAACGCTGCTGGAAAGTGAATCATATAGGGAAACGGTGTCCATAAAACCACTTGACGCACTGATTCCGGGAACACCTCTAAGGGAGCAACCATGCCCGAGAAAAACAGATAAAATAGAAACCAAAATTGCTCGATCGCATTCGCCCGTTCTATCCAAAAACACAGGAGGGAAAAGGTATATTGAATCAAAAATCGCAGGATAAATCCCAATATAACTACCCCAATCCAGAGCAAAAAACGTCCTAAATCGGGCAGCCAAAATGCATCGGGATATAAGGCAAAAAAGATTAAAATTAAGAAGCCAATAAAGGGGATGCGAGCGCCCCGTTCCGCTAAATGAGAGGCGACATGATGCCACACCGGGTCCAACGGTTGTAATAACCGCATGGATAGTTTTCCTTCCACCACTTCTTTTTCAAACTCCCAAACCACCCAAACCACATTGAATTGCCGGACAATAAAGGCCGCTAAAAAATACCGAGCAAACTCCACAGGGTTTAAGGCAAAATTCCCAGTTTGAGAGGCTTCTAACCAGAGTCCCATTAAAATAAACGGCAAAGTACCCGAGAGCGCCCATAGCACAATTTCGGCGCGGTATTCCAACATATGAGCATAATGAACGGAGAGTAAAGTTGGAGCAATTCTTAAAAAACGTCTCATGAATTTTAGGGTTAATAGATTAGGGTATTGGTTCAGGAAAGGTCTAAAAACCCGCACACTAAAGGGTGGGGCTACATGGACGAAGCCTGCCTGCGCAGGCTACTCTATAAAAACAACTTTTGATACCCGGATTTAGCATCACCGGATTGTTTAGCCGATCGCCCCAGCGGTAAAGACTCGTCCAATCACTTCTTCAATCGGGGGTTCAGTCACGGTCAAATCTAAGATTTCAAAATCGATTAAAATCTGACTCACCGTAGCAGTTAGGGTATCCCGACGCACCAATAATCGCACCGACTGACCCGCAATTTCTTCGACTTCGCCAAACTGCGAGATTTGTTGTCGCAATTTCTCCGGGTCAGAAACCGCATGAGTTAACTCTAACTGGACCTCACGATAGGGCGCAAACCGCTCAACTAAACCATCCAAACTGCCATCATAAATCAATTGACCCGCATAGATTAAAATCACGCGATCGCATAGAGCGGTAATATCCGCCATATAATGACTGGTTAACAAAATCGTCGCCCCGGTTCGCTGATTGTACTCCCGTAAAAACTCCCGGACGGATGCTTGTCCATTCACATCTAATCCCAGAGTCGGTTCATCTAAAAATAGTACATCAGGATTGTGCAATAATGCCGCCATCAATTCCGCTTTCATCCGTTCCCCGAGGGACAGCTTTCGCACAGGTTGATTCAGCTTGCCTTCCAGAGAAAGCATTTCCGTTAATTGACCAATCCGTTCCCGACATTCTTTCTCTGGAATCCCATACACCGCCCCATTAATTCTTAACGAATCTAAGGCGGGTAAATCCCAGAGTAACTGTTGCTTTTGTCCCATGACTAAGGTAATTTTTTGCAGAAATGCTTCTTTGCGTTGAAACGGCATATAACCCGCCACTTCCACCCGCCCACTAGAGGGATGAATTAGCCCGGTTAGCATTTTTAAAGTCGTGGTTTTTCCGGCCCCATTGGGTCCTAAAAATCCTACCACTTCCCCGGGTTGGATTTGAAATGAAACATCCTTCACCGCTTCGATATTTCGATAGGTCCGGTGAAAAAAGTGATTCAAAGTCCCTTTGAGTCCCGGTTCTTTGATGGCAACGGGATAAACTTTACTGAGATGTTCGGCAACAATGATTGACATAATAATTATTTTTACTAAACCCGCAACTCATCCGGTGAAATGTTCATCTAACCCCGCCAAAGCAGACTGGGTTGGAATAGCCCCATGCTTGAGGGGATAGGTTTATTTTAGCTCAGGGGAGCAACTCTTTTAACTCAACAACCCGAACTACGGGATGGGGATGGGTAAAAATTAACCCATTATGGCGATAAATGAGAATCAATTGGACAACCAGACGCTCAAGAATCTCGAAGATTCGACATAAACAATGGCGACTTTTAAAGGTTTCCAGGGGGGAGGGAGTCCGCTGAATCAACCATTCGGTGAGTCGGTATTTCCAGGACCGAGTTCCCCGTTTAGAGACTTGCAAAATTGTCCCGGGAATGAATTCCCCTTGACTGGCCCAAAATGCGTAGCGTTCCCCGAGGGTAAAGTAATGAAACACCGACGGATGAAGACTAGATTGGGCTAACTTGGGGGCAATTCCTAATGGATTAAAGGTGACGACGGACCGAATGCGATCGCAGTATTTAACCGCCAGTTGTTGGGCGATTTTGCCCCCGAGACTTTCGCCTATAACATCCGGGCGATCGCCCTGTTGACATTTGTCCGTAATCCAAGCGATCGCCCCTTCAGTTTCCGCCGCTTTCGATTGCCAATCGAGGTGAGCAATAAACACCTCTGGGGTATCTTGCAAAACTCCATCCAACGGATACCAAGACCCATATCCGCGAATCACTAATACCGGCGGTGCATTGCCCGATAAAGGAACTCGACCCTCAGCATAAAATCCCGTAATTTTATCTTCAAAGACTTGTTCAACTTGATAGTTTCCTCGGACAATTTGTCCCTCGGTATGACGGACATAAATCGAGGGTTCATCTTTTTTCAAAATTAAGGTCAGTTGGGGTTTGCTAAACTGTTCATAAACTATATCAAGGGGATGGCGAGGGGTTGGAGACGGGATAAAATCAGGGAAATTAACTGAATCAGCGGGTTTTTGACCGAGTTGAGCGCGTTTTGAGTTAGATTTTTGGCGTTTAGATAGCACGAATTTATTCCCCTGGCATACGGAGAGAGTCATTACCCGATTATGTTTATAGAGCATAGCCTAAGAAGGCCCTCAAGGGGGAGAGGATTGGCAACAGTGGAGGCGATCGCCTCCACTGTTGCCGCCCGTGACGCGGCAGCAGCTATTCAGGAGTGCGAGCATCTTGCTCGCTAGGGCAATAGCGAGCAAGATGCTCGCACTCCTCTAAATATCTGTATTGGGTGTCATTGTTTTTTGATACTCACCCTCACCCTAAATCCCTCTCCCCTTCAGGGTGCGGGCCCCCGGTTATGGAAAAATTTCCCCCCCTTTCACCGTGAGAATTTGGGCGGAATTAATCCAATCATGTTCAAATCCACCTAAATGAGTCGTCGCAATCAGGGTTTGAAATCGGTCTTGAATCGCTTCAAGTAGTTGGTTTTGCCGCTTGGGGTCTAACTCGGCAAGCACATCATCAAGGAGTAAAACTGGCGGTTCTCCAACTATCTCCTCAATCAGTTTTAATTCTGCCAATTTTAAGGCTAAAACTAGGGTGCGTTGTTGTCCCTGGGAGGCGAATTGTTTCACGGGTAATTCATTGAGGGTGAACTCGATATCATCGCGGTGAGGACCGACAAGGGTTGTGCCTTGAAATGATTCTGCGATCGCCCGAGATTGGAGTTTTTCTAAAAATGCCTGCATTGCCTGTTGTGGACGATCGCGCAAGACTTTATCTTGCATTTTTTCCACATTTGGGGCATAATGAATACATAAAGATTCCACTCGCCCACTAATCGCCGCGTGCCAAGTCTCTGCAATGGGAACCAATCGGTCTAACGCCCGCGATCGCCGCTGCATCACCCGCACTCCAATGGTCGCCAATTGAGCATCCCATAACCCCAATTGTGCCTGATGTTCCGGACTGAGAGCAGATTTCTCTCCCCGGGCCTCCGCACTTCTAATCTCCTTGAGTAATGCATTTCTTTGTTTTAAAACTTTATTATATTGCTGTAAAATATGAGCATAAATTGGCTCAAGCTGAACCAACAATCCATCTAACCAATTGCGCCGCGTTTCCGGACCGGACCGAACTAACTCCAAATCCAAACTCGAAAACTGCACCACATTTAACAACCCCAAAAAATCCACATTTCGCCGACAGGTTTCTTCATCGACAGATACCGTTCGCCGTCCACTCCGACGCAGGACGACTCCCAATTTAACTGACCGATATTCCCGAGATACGATGCCGGTAATTTGTCCTTGGGGTTCTCCTTCCCGCACTAAATCGCGATCGCGACTGACCCGAGAACTCTTCAAAGTGGAAAGGAACCCCAACGCTTCCAAGACATTGGTTTTCCCCTGAGCATTATCCCCTACTAAAATAGTCTTCGGGGCATTTAACTCAATCTCCTGTTCCTGATAATTCCTAAACTGTCTCAAATGCAGTTGGTTTACAAACATAATTAAATAAAATTTATTAAAATAAAATAAAATAAACCCTAATCGCAATAAAAAATCTAATGTTCGTAGTAACGAATTCAGTCATTCTCTTATCTATGTTCGTAGTAACGAATTCAGTCGTTCTCTTATCTATGTTCGTAGTAACGAATTCAGTCGTTCTCCCCAGTAGCGACAACCGCAGGGGGTTAAAACCCCCTGCTAATAGCTAAAGTCGGATAAATCCGACTAAAAACACCACGGGATAATATGACCAGTCGGTTTCAACCGACTTTAGCTGTTAGGCGTGGGTTTTAACCCACGCCGGTGCCGTGCTTTTTACTTTTTTCCGCGATAAAACAACCGAAAAAAGACCTTTTCCATTTCCACCCAAACAAACAACAACGAACTAAATCCTAAACACATTGCCAATTCAGTCGGCGTCAACCAATGGGTTCCAAAAAACACCCGCAACGGTTCCACATAAATCAACATAAGTTGGAGAATTGTAGTAATAATCACCGCCCCAAATACAAACGGATTTGAGAACGGATTTAACTGAATCGTTAACTGCGTATTAGACCGGACCGCGATCGCATGACCCATCTGAGCAATACACAAGGTCGTAAACACCATCGTTTTCCAACGGTCCGGAGAGAGTCCCTCTCCGAAAACGGTGTGCGTGTAAGAAAACGCCACCATCATTAAGGTAATGGAAATAATCGCAAAAACAATCCCAATTCGCACCATATACAACCCCAAACCCCGAGCAAAAATATTCTCCCGAGGACTAAAAGGAGGACGATTCATCACATCCGGTTCTGGGGGTTCGACTGCCAATGCTAAAGCGGGAAATCCATCGGTAACCAGATTCATCCAGAGAATTTGTAACGGAGTGAGGGGAACACCGGGTAATCCCAACAGAGGTGCAGCGGCGATCGTCAGCAGTTCCCCAATATTAGACCCGAGAATGTATTTAATAAACCGGCGAATATTGGTATAAACCACTCGACCTTCTTCCGTGGCGGCGACAATGGTGGCAAAATTATCATCCAGCAGGACCATATCGCTGGCCTCTTTACTCACATCGGTGCCAGTAATCCCCATTGCAATGCCGATATCCGCTTGTTTGAGGGCGGGGGCATCGTTTACCCCATCCCCGGTCATGGCGACAAATTTACCCCGTTTTTGCAGCGCTTGGACAATTCTGAGCTTATGTTCTGGAGAGACTCGGGCATATACACTAACGTGATCGACCTCCCGTTCTAACTCCTCCTGGGGCATTTCTTCCAACTCTTGACCGATGAGAACGCGATCGCCTTCTTGAGCAATTCCCAAATCCTGGGCAATGGCGATCGCCGTGAGTTGATGATCCCCCGTAATCATAATCGGTCGAATCCCGGCCCTGCGACATTTCACCACCGCCTCACGCACTTCCGGTCGGGGTGCATCTAACATTCCCACCATTCCCAACCAGACTAACTCCCGTTCCGTCTGGTCTTCCGAACTCTCGGGGGGTTCTTCCGTTAACGGTTTGTAAGCAAATCCGAGAACACGCAACCCCCTAGATGCTAAATCATTATTCCGGTCTAAAACCTGCTGGCGTTGTGCCTCAGAAAGGGGTTGAATTTGGTTGCCAATCAGAATTTGGGTACAACAGTCTAAGGTTAATTCTGGAGACCCCTTGGTAAACATTACGAAGGGCGTGGAGTCCTGAGTGATGACCTCTGATTCAGGATTGGAAACTTGACAGATGACACTCATCCGTTTGCGTTCTGAGGAGAAGGGAAACTCACTGATTCGAGGCAGTTGGGGAGAGAGGCGATCGCCGGTGAATTCCAACTTACCCGCCAGGACCAGCAACGCCCCTTCCGTCGGGTCCCCCACAATTGCCCAGTCATTATTCTCATACTGCAACACCGCATCATTGCACTGCACACAACTCAGCAGCAGGGTTTCCAGTTCGGGATAGTCCCCTAACTCACCCACCCCAATTTTTGTCCCATTTGCACCTAAAAAATCGCCCGTGGGTTCATATCCTTCTCCCGTCACCGTCAAGCTGTGACTGAGAGTTTCCACCCCTTGAACCACCATTTTATTTTGAGTTAAAGTGCCGGTTTTATCCGAGCAAATTGTGGTGACACTCCCCAAGGTTTCCACCGCAGGCAGTTTGCGAATTAAGGCGTGACGCTTGACCATGCGTTGGGTCCCCAGGGCCAAAGTCACGGTAATCACTGCCGGTAACCCCTCGGGGACGATCGCCACCGCCATACTCAGGGAAATTTCTAACAGATGATTAAATGCTGACATTCCCTGAACCAGGGTGCCACCGATGACCACGATCGACACAAGAATTAAGGACCCGGTGACCAACACATTGCCGAGTTGGGTCATCCGTTGTTGCAGGGGGGTATCTTCACTTTCCACCCCCTGAATCATGGTGGCAATTTTACCCAGTTCCGTGTGCATTCCGGTGCCAATCGCGATCGCCTTGGCCCGTCCCTTGACCACTTCCGTGCCACAAAAGACCAAATTCACTCGATCGCCCAGGGATGTATTCTCCGGCAAATCAATTGGCGCATCCTTTTCCACCGCCTGCGCCTCCCCAGTCAAGGCAGACTCGCGGATTTGCAGATTAGACTCTTCTAAGAGTCTGCCATCTGCCGCCACCTGCACCCCTGCTTCCAAAAACATAATATCTCCCGGGACCACGTCCGGTGCGCCAACTTCCAGCAGTTTGCCATCCCGGAGAACTCGGACCATAGGAGAGGCCAAACTTTTCAACGCAGCGAGAGCTTTTTCGGCCTTGGTTTCCTGAAGATAGCCCAAGACCCCATTCAGAATCACGATTAGCATAATTGCCACCGCATCTTTGGGGAACTCCTCCTGCTGAATGGCCAAAAACCCTGAAATAAAGGCCACCGCAATCAGCATCAATAACATAATGTTCTTGAACTGATCGAGTAAAATAATCCAGGGACTGCGACCAGCAGTTTCTTCCAGTTCATTAGGGCCATACTGCTGCAAGCGTTCCGCTGCCTCCGCAGCGCTTAAACCCGTCGCGGGATCAACCTGGAGTTTTTCCAGGGTGGTATCGATGTCAAATGTATGCCAAGGAACTGGCGTATTTTGCCTAGAAGAATTTGCAGACATGAGTGTACACAGTAGGGGATGAAAGGGGGAAAGTGGCAGGGTGAACAACAGTTCGGTATCCGGATTCTTATGAGGGCGATCGCCCAGTCCGGCGCGGCCTTCCCTATTATAACGACGCGCCACCTCCCGGATCCCATCTCCGTCACCTCTGCCACCTGTTCCGTGGGGACCCGGTGGGTTTGCAGAGCATACCCCTACCTGAGAAGAGGGTGATCAGCGCATCAGGGGAGGGTTTGGAAACCAAACCCCTAGATGAAACAACGATTTTTGGGCATTAAATTTACTACCTTGACAGACTCCAAGGGTCCCGTTGTTTGCTGGGTGACGGAATCTCTTGATAATGTCCTGTATGTTAAGACGGTTTATTAAAAAGGAAGGGCAATCATGAACCCCAATCGGGACTTGCAAACTGCAAAACCCCATCAGGTTAACTATCGGGATTGGACCATTTTGGTGTTTCCGGGAACTGATGGATACCGTCCCTTGTGCCTTGCTTCAGAAACTGAGGTCCTCAGCGATCCGAAACCCTATCCCACTCCCGAGGTGGCGATCGCTGCGGGGAAGCGTTTCATCGACCGGGCGATCGGTCATCAAGAGGTGGCGTAATTCACCGGATTTTGTCATTTATTCCCCCATCATGACCGCACTGAGAGGGGAATCGGTCACTTTTTCTCAACTCAAGATAGGGTCACATCAATTCGACGTTTTTGAGGATATTACGAATCATCAATTCTTGAATAATTGGGGGCGCAAGTTATGCGCCCTTTCGATTTTTTTTGGGATTTTCTTGTGGGATAGGACTTACGCATTACCCCTAAATAGACCTATTGCAAAAAAAAGGATTGATCCCCCCAACCCCCCTTAAGAAGGGGGGCTTTAAAGAATTTTGCAAGAGATCTAATGTAGATGCGATTCGCGAATCGCCTCTACATTTAGGGCGGATTATTAAAATATGCGTAACTCTTGTGGGATAATCCTAAAAAGAGGGACTGAAAACCGGATTGGCCCAAATTCAGTCCTCTAATCTGGCATTCTCTTTCTCGGGACTTTTCATGCAATATCAACAGTTACGACAGCAGTTAAATCAATTAGAGGGTCGAAGTTATAAGGCGTATAAAGATATCCAGGGACGCTACAAATTCCCTGATTTTACCCTGTCTATCGATTATGTTCAGGGAGACCCGTTTGCCTCACCGAGTAAACTGTCCGTGCGAGTGCCTCAATCGGTGGCGGGTTTTCCCGAGGAATTATATCACTCTCCCAGTCGAAATATTGCCTTGGGGGATTATCTCACTCGGGAGTTTTCTCAGGCGGCAAGGCAGGTTTCCACCCGACGAGGAACGGGCAAAAGCGGTCAAATTGCGATCGCCCGTGTGACCCAAGAAGTCCTGGAACGCAGTTGTGCTACTATCAATTCCGATGGGGTGGAAATTCGGTTTAACGTGGGACTTCCGGCCCAAGGACGGCGGATTTTGGGCCATCTCGCTGGGGAAATGCTCTGCGATGATATTCCCAGAATTGTGGAAAAGGCGCTGTTTTACCGCAATCTGAATGCAGCGAAAATTCGCACCCAGGTGGAAACCATTGAAGATGCGGACTGGTTGCGCGATCGCCTCCCCGAACAGAATTTAATCGCCTTTATTGCCAATGGTGCCATTTTACCCCGCCGCAGTGGGGTAGACGATCGCCCATTAACTGCCACCGAAGCAATTCCCTTTGTCTCTCCTAAGTCATTACAGGTGGAATTTGATTGTCCCAATCGCGGTAAAATTACCGGCATGGGAATTCCCACGGGCATTACCCTGATTGTCGGAGGGGGTTATCATGGCAAATCTACCTTACTGCGGGCGATCGAAGTCGGGGTTTATAATCACATTCCCGGCGATGGTCGAGAATTTGCGATCACCGATCCCGGGGCGATGAAAATCCGGGCAGAAGATGGTCGCAGCGTCATCGGAGTGGATATTTCACCCTTTATTAATCATTTACCCCAAGGTCGTTCTACCCAACAGTTTTCGACAGCAAATGCCAGTGGCAGTACGTCACAAGCTGCTAATATTATGGAAGCATTGGAAGCGGGAACAACAGTGTTATTGGTGGATGAAGATACGGCAGCGACGAATTTCATGATTCGCGATCGCCGGATGCAAGCGTTAATTGCTAAAGAAAAGGAACCGATTACACCGTTTATTGATAAAATTAAATCTCTCACGACTCTGGGCGTTTCTACCATTTTAGTCATGGGAGGCAGTGGCGATTATTTTGATGTGGCCGATCTCGCTGTGGCAATGGATAATTTTGTGGCATACGATGTCAGCGATCGCGCCAAGGCAATTGCAGCAGAATATGCCACGGGTCGGCAATCGGAAGGGGGACAAGAGTTCGGAAGCATCCCCAACCGCATCCCCATTCCCAACAGTCTGGACCCGAGTTCCGGGAAACGGGATGTGCGTCTGAAGGTACGCGATGTGGATGAAGTGCGCTTTGGTGTGGAAGATATTGATTTAACTGCCGTTGAGCAAATTGTGGACCCGGGACAATTACGGGCGATCGCGGCGGCAATGGTGTATGGGAAGGACCGCTACATGGATGGCAGGCGATCGTTGCGGGAGATTCTCGATCGGGTGATGGCGGATATTGATCAACAGGGTTTAGATGTGTTAACCCGCTTTCCGGAAGGGGATTTAGTGCGGTTTCGTCCTCTGGAACTCGCTGCGGCCCTGAATCGGTTGCGGACTTTACAAGTGCGATGATTCGGGGTTGGATTATGGGTCAATACCGGGCGGGGGTTTAAACCCCCGCCTAATAGCTTAAGTCGGTTAAAAACCGACTAAAAACACCGAACATAAGAGAAGAGAACGACTGAAGTCGTTACTACGAACATAAGAGAAGAGAACGACTGAAGTCGTTACTACGAACATAAGAGAAGAGAACGACTGAAGTCGGAAAGTCTTATGGTTTCATGTTTTTAGTCGGTTTTAACCGACTTAAGCTATTAGGCGGGGGTTTAAACCCCCGCCGGGTGTTGCTACTTTTTCATGAGATAAAAGACGTACCCAAAAAACTCCCCATACCGATCGCAAATGTCGATTTCTCGTTCAGTTTCGGCGAGGACTTGGGATAATCCCGGGGTGAGATTGCCCGAGGCGCGTAACTGTTGGACGCGATCGCTAACTGGGGTTAGATATTCATCCCACCAGGCCGATCGCGGTAAAATAAAGGTATCCCATACCTCATACCCCGCGTCGGTTGCTGTTTTCAGATTGTCTTCAATTGTCATCATTTCTGGATATTCTGCTTGCCAAAATTCCCTGACTTCCCGAGGCGGATTGTCCTGAATCCAAGTACATTCACTGACCCCCAGCAGTCCACCGTCCCGCAACAGGGGACGCCATAGGCGCAATCCGTTGGCAAATCCCAGGAGATAGATGGCCCCTTCTGACCAAATCAGGTCAAAACTGCCTGGAGGGTCCTCTAACGCCCCCATATCCCCTTGACGAATGGTGATGCGATCGCCCAGTCCCGCTTGTTTCGCCGACACTTCTAACTGCCGCAGAAACGGTTCATGGAAATCCACCGCTATCACCGACCCCAACTCCTGCGCCAACACCAAACTCTGCCGTCCGGGACCACATCCCAAATCCAAAACCCGAGGCGATCGCGGCAACGGAGGCAACCGGCGAAGCGCCTCCCGGGTTGCTTCATCACTTCCCGGCCCTTCCCTAGGCAAATTGCAGTGCACGGTAAAAAATGCCTCAAAATCCATCGCTTCCCCTCCTCCAACTCCGTGAAAATCCGTGAAATCCGTGGTTCCCTTCCCACTAATGCAAAAATCGGATAAGCTAAATGCAATCCTATCATTTAAAATCCATTCTGGTAATCAAAGATACGAATTGTTATCCAGATTACAAATAGCATAAACTAGAAATAACAGAGCGGTCTGAAATTCCCTAACCCAAATTTTTTCTCGATATTATTGATACATTTTAACAGGATAAACCTAGGTTAATCGGACCGATTTACAGCAACTAAAATCAAGGATTAAAGTTCAGTCAATATGGTAGTACAATCTGCAAACTCAAGCGGGCAAAAGGCAAAAACATTGGGCAAAGTGTATTTAGTTGGGGCAGGACCGGGAGACCCGGGTTTGTTGACGATTAAGGGCAAAACCCTTTTAGAATGTGCGGATGTGGTGATTTATGATGCCTTAGTCAGTCCGCAAATTATTGCCCTAATTAATCCTCATGCTGAACAAATTAATGCGGGAAAACGCCGGGGACGGCATTCGTTAAAGCAAGATGAGACGACCCAAATTTTAATCGAACAGGCGCAGATTCATGCTGTGGTGGTGCGGTTAAAAGGCGGGGATCCGTTTGTGTTCGGGCGCGGTGGGGAAGAGATGGAGGATTTAATTGCCGCTGGGGTGGCGGTGGAGGTGGTCCCTGGAGTAACCTCGGGAATTGCGGCCCCTGCTTATGCGGGAATTCCCCTGACTCATCGGGGATATAGTTCTTCGGTGACGTTTGTGACGGGACATGAGACCGTGGGGAAATATCGACCCCAGGTGAATTGGCAGGCGATCGCCCAAGGTTCGGAAACCATCGCCGTCTATATGGGTGTGCAGAATTTACCCTATATTACCCAGGAACTGCTGAATGCAGGGCTGAGTCCTGAGACCCCGATCGCCTTAATTAGATGGGGGACCCGCCCGGATCAAGAAGAACTGATTGGCACCCTGGAAACTATTGTCCAGCGGGTTGAAGAAAGTGGATTTGAGGCCCCGGCGATCGCCGTGATTGGTCAGGTGGTCAATTTACATTCCATCCTTTCCAGCAGTCGTCCCGCCGTTTTTGGGTAAAAGAAAGTCTAAAACGGCCTAAAAAAAAGGAATCGGGATTCCCCTTTCCTTTGTGGTTTTTAGGGTTAATTTCCGATTCTTAAGGGTAAGGAGTTGCTATCTGCCCATTCTGGAAGTTCTTGCAACTCCAACTCCATCCAAAAGATGCTGCCTTCGCCAACGCGACTGCTGACATGGAGTTCTCCTCCCATCATTTCCACTAATTTTTTACTAATAGCGAGTCCGAGTCCGGTGCCTTCTGCCATCCGACTTTTATCTCCAACTTGATGGAAGGGGAGGAAAATTTCGTTGAGCATTTCCTCGGGAATGCCGATGCCGGTATCTTGAATTTCAAAGCGAATTTTTCGGGGAGTCGGATGTTTGCTGTTCTCCGGTTCTGCCTTAAGTTCATCCCTAATCCCGTTGCTACTGGGGAGGGAGCAACAACCCGGGGGGCGATCGCTACTGCACGACTGGTCATTCACCGCATAGCCCACTTTAAAGGAAACCAAACCGGAATCCGTAAACTTAATGGCATTTCCCAATAAATTAATCAGAATTTGCCGTAATCGTTTCTGATCCGTGTAAATGCCACTCGGTAAGGGGGTCAACCGCTCATAAGTAAACTCGATGCCCTTTTGTTTAGAGCGCATATCAAATAAATCGCAAATTCCCTTAAGGAAGAGGGGAAAGTGAAATTCTTGGGCATCGATTTCTAATCGGCAAGCCTCGATTTTGGCAATATCTAGAATATCGGCGATTAAAGTTAGGAGATGTTCGCCGCATTGATAAATTTTAGTCAGGTCCAGCCGTTGTTGTTCCGTGAGGTCTTCTTCTTCTTCCAACATCAGTTGGGCATAGCCTAAAATCCCATTCAAAGGGGTTCGCAGTTCATGGCTCATATTCGCTAAAAATTCGCTTTTAGCACGACTGGCAACTTCTGCCACCTCTTTGGCTTTTAACAGCTCGGCTTCGATATTATCGCAGTGTTCCGTGGTATTCTCCAGTAGGATTTCCAGGTCATTTTTTTCCTGCTTGAGCATTTCCACATCCCGGCGCAGGGTCTGGACCTCCAAAAGGAGTTGTTCTCTTGTTACTGTCTCTTCCCACATAGACTTAATCTCTTCCTTTGGCGATCGCGTGATATTTGCCGCTTTTATCCCGTTGTCCTCGCCTGGTTCAAGTCTTGTCAAAGTTCTAGGGGTAAAGCTCCGGTTGAGGGTCGCTTTACAGTAGTTGTGAAGACTTGAAAGAGGACCAGGGATTTAACTTAAGGTCAATCAGCCGCTTTGACCCTTGAGCTACCCTTGTTAGCGCAGTCCCCTCTCGCCTACGGAATGGCGAAGGGTCTCATGTCCCTGACGACGATCCACTCCCGGGGCTCTCTCCCTATTCCCATTCCAGTTCTAGTGACGGCATCAGTCGTTGTAAGTTCTTCAATGATTTTCCCTGCCACAGCAGGTTTTTAGAACCTTTGACAATCAGATTGACATTTTTTTTCTGCCGTACCTTAATCACAAACTTGGAGAGTACGTTGATCCCCGAGCTATTTAAAAATTCTAGGCCCTTCAGATTGAGAATCATCGTCCCCGGTTCTTGGTCGATCGCACTTTCCAGGAGTTGAATAATTGGGTCATACTCATCCATACCATTCAACCGCAGGGAACCCAGGCAGTTCAGTGTTGAGGTTTCATTCTCATACCACAGGCGATAATCGTCAGTCTTAATTTCCATCATCAGTAGTCAAGTCGTTAATAAGGGATCTCGGTTTAAGGGTACAAGGAGTAAGAGGGTCAGCTTGCCGATCCTAACCGTAGTTTGCCCAGATTGGATTGCCTCCTCTCTCATTTTTCTCCGGTTTTAGTCGATGCACTCGCCGACGCTGACGGATGCGCGCCGAATCACTCCCTAATTAATGGTACGGGACAAAGCCGGGATAGTGTTCAGTAGAATTACCCCTTCAGTTCATTGACAACACTGGCCCTGCGCGGAGCGATCGCCCCTGATCACTTGCGCCGCGCTCTGTGCGAGCAACTGTCCCACCGGCCAAATAATAGAATCGGATAGGGGTCCGAGGATCTC
This sequence comes from Oscillatoria sp., assembly GCA_011390515.1. Taxonomy (GTDB): domain Bacteria; phylum Cyanobacteriota; class Cyanobacteriia; order Cyanobacteriales; family Laspinemataceae; genus Laspinema. Next base: position 6,708 of record JAABSJ010000018.1, on the reverse strand, counting down.
GATATTAATGAGTTTATAATAAGAGCTGTACCATTGTGGTTACGGCGATCGCTTTTTGCGCCCCGTTCATATCCTGAAATTTCCACCCGATCTTAGCGTCATAGTCGTTGATCATGGTCAGAAAACCCAATCCCGATGCGCTGCTGCTACCCTCTTGGGCATTTTTTTCCAGTTGGTCAATGTAGAGTTGCAGGGGGTCCTCAGTGCTTAACCGCTTTAAAAATGCCTGAAACCCGTCCAGTTTCTCCCGGCAAATACTATTAGTGGTAACAAAAATAATTTTTTCAGAATTTAAGTGAAGTTGAATACTAATCGGATATCCCTGAGTCTCCGCACTAAACTTCATGGCATTTTCTAGGAGCTCATTGGCAATATAGCTGACTGCACATTGTATTTCGGCTTTTTTATTCAAATGTGAAGCGCTTTCATCACTACCTGGAAAAAACGTAGTTAAATAATCTGCCAGAAAATCTGCCGATAATCCATTATTTCGCCAGCGCTGCTTGAGGGGAATCGAAGCGGGAGAAAATCCCAAAATCAAATATTCCGTTCCCGAGGGCAAATCCTCAATGAAGTCTCCAAATATCTCAGTCATAAGTGGGTTCTAGTGGCTAGAATTGGTCATTGGTCATTGGTCATTGGTTATTGGTCCTTTGTCATTGGTCATTGGTCCTTTGTCATTGGTTATTGGTTATTGGTCATTAGTCATTGGTCATTAGTCATTGGACAAAGGACAAATGACAAAGGACAAATGACAAACGACACATGACAAACGACACATGACAAACGACACATGACAAACGACACATGACAAACGACACATGACACTCATCCTTTGGAACTCAAGACACCCCGGCCTTGTGATTCACCCAGATACTTTTATTGTATCCACAACTCATCTGGCGCGGCAAGGTCACTCACCGAATTGGCGTTTGCATCTAGAAATGGAAGACTCGGATTTCCCAACCCTCAACCCATCCGAGTCTCCCACTGCGATTAAGCTGCTGATAATTCCCGCACAGCTTCCACCCCACGCACCCGACGCCCTACTGCTGCTGCCACGGGACCTAAACTCTGCACCAATTCTACCATTTCGGGAAGAGACAGCGCCTGTCTGGCATCAGACACCGACTGTTCCGGTTCTGGATGACACTCAATAATCAATCCATCGGCCCCTGCTGCCACTGCCGCCCTTGCTAATCCTGCCACCAATTCTCGCTTCCCTGCGGCATGAGACGGGTCCACCATCACCGGCAAATGGGTAATCTGTTTCAGGGCCACCACTGCCCCCAAATCCAGAATATTCCTGGTAAACGAATCGAAACTGCGGATCCCCCGTTCACAGAGAATCACATCCGGATTCCCATGAGACAGGATATATTCGGCAGCAAACACAAATTCTTCCAGAGTCGCTGCCAGTCCCCGCTTCAACAACACAGGTTTACCCGCTTCCCCTAATGCTTTGAGCAAGTCGAAATTTTGCATATTCCGACTGCCTACTTGTAACAGATCCGCGTGGGCGACAATGCTTTCAATTTGATGAATTGACATCACCTCCGTCACCACGGGAATCCCATAGCGCTGACGCACTGTCGATAAAATAGTTAACCCCGCATCTCCCATGCCTTGAAAGGAGTAGGGGGAGGTGCGGGGTTTGAAGACGCCACCGCGTAATAGTTGCACGGGTGCATGGGCGAGGTGACGGGCGACGGTTTCCATTTGTTCGAGACTCTCCACGGCACAGGGACCGCCAATGATTAATAAGTCTTGGCCCCCAATCGTCGTGCGATCGCCTATAGAAATGGCGGTTTGTTGCGTGGGATGAGATTTGTTGACGAGTTTGGCATTTTTCATTGGGTTACTCCTTATGTACAAATAATCTACAAATAATCAAGATGGACAATAAAAAAGCCCGGAACCTGTTGAAAGTTCCGGGCGGAGGCGATTTGGCATCATGACAAAACCTACCCAGAACTCTTTGGGAGCCAAAAGTAGAAGCCAAAAAACCAGTTAGGGAGATGAGATGTCATAGCGATCGCCTTTTTCCTTTACGAGAGAGTGTTTCAAACCAACAAAAAACCGCAGCGTTGCTTCTGCGGTTCACCAGGGGTTTCCATGTCAAAATGGATTCACTGCCGGTGAACCAAGATAAACCAAAAATAAAAGAAGGGGCTGCGGTTTAACATGATGATGAGAATGGATGAATCAATTGAATTTAGTCCTAGATAGACTAAACCTAACAAAGCTCAAACCCGATGTCAACCCCCCAATCGGGATAACTTTTGGTCCGGATTTCTACCTAGAGGGAGAGGAGTGCTTTCCTCGTGATGTGGCTCTGCCTCCAGTCTAAGAGTAAGGGTTTAAGCTGCCAAGAGTGCGTGACGCGCGATCGCCCCGTCCCGAGCACAAAAGCCCCCCTTCTTAAGGGTGGGGGCATAGGCATCAAGCTAAGGTGAATCCCTGATGCTGCCTGGGTTTGGGGCGAAGCAAGCGCTCTGGTTCCCCAACCGCACCGAATTCAGTTGGAGTCAAGACCCACAGGATTCGGGGAGCCAAAATCTCACGCAATTACCTCCGGCTTCTGGCAGCCGTGATTAAGAGCCGACGAGCTCCGATCGCTGCATTTTTTCAGCTATAGCAGTCCTAAATCAGTTGTGGAAGACGATGGCGGCCCCCAACCGTCGGCGGCCCAGCCCTTCGACTTAGCTCAGGGGGAGAGGGGACATCGGGTGAGGTACAAATCATTTAGGATTGCTATAGAATTCAATCTGTTTGTTACGAATGTTCCTTCGGAAATTGGGTCGGCCTCAGTAGTGGGAACTATTTATCGACTCCGATGGCAAACGCACGTCTCAACACTTACAAAGGGGTCAAAGTACAACTGTGGGGCGTGAAACTCAGGGCCCCCGCAGAACCTGGATCTTCAGTTACTGTTGGTGAGGAAAAAGTCGGCACGCTCACCAGTTGTACGGCGATCGCAGATGGGTGGTTTGGATTAGCTTACATCCGCACCAAAGCAGGTGGTGCAGGTTTGGCAGTGCAAGTCGGTGATGCTGGTGGGGAAGTGGTTGATGTGCCATTTGTGACGCGAGGATATTTGGCAACCGTGGCAGAATAATCGGGAACTTCGGCATCTCTACGGGAACAGTTCCCGTAGAGATGCCGATCGCACTGCGTCTGTGCCCTTACACTTTTAGCCTTGACACCCTACTTGCAGAAGCAAGAATCAAAGGGAAATCTTGGCGGTTCTAGTCGCGATCGCCATAAGAAAACCGGGGTTCGGGATAGGCAATCCCATATTTCGCCAAGGTTGTTTTAGCTCGCTTGAGCAAATCTGTCTGATACACAAATTCATCGCGAGCATCCATTGGATAGGATTTCAATTTAAAGTGAGTTCCCCAGGGTTGTTCTTGCATAACCACCACAATCGGCAATTTGATTTGAGTGTATTTGCTGGTGTATGCAGCTTGATATAAAATCTTTATCACCAGTTCTACATCAACATTATGAGCGAAATAAAAGTTCGTGATGCACTGCGCTTCCAGTTCCCCCGTATTCGCATTAGAAATTGCTTCCGTCCAAATTTTATTATGGGGAATTGTCACTAAATTGTCTCCGGGAGTTTGAATGCGAATTCCTCTGAGCCCATAGCTGACAATTTCCCCATAATGTTCGTTAATTTGGACGCGATCGCCTACTCGATAAGGGCCTTCAAACAGTGCCACCACGCCAGCAATTAACGAACTGGCATAATCTTTAAATGCAAATCCCAATGCAACGGCAGTAGTTCCCGTCAACGCTAAAACGTTACTCGGGGACAAGCGGAAAAATAATTGCAGCAATGTAAATCCTGACAGAATAATTACGATCGCCCTCCAAAACGGGAGAGATTGCTTGATAATCAAACGCAGACGGCTGGGTACTTTCTCCGACAGCCATTCGATTAGTTTTTCGCTCCCTAACAGCAATATGTAGGCGAACGTCAGAATGATAAAAGCGTTAGCGATTTTACCTAAAGTAATCTCAGTCAGTAGCTGACCTTCGTCTTCTGCACTTTCTGCGATCGCTTGCGCGACATAAACTGGAAATTGAGCGAGTTGCACGTCTAGAGAAGAAAAGAGTATCGGCATCCGAGCTAATTTTTTATAGAAACTAGAGAAAGCTTATTGAAATCAATAGAGTAACACAATTTCATTCCCAAATCAATCCACTATCAAAACTACACAATGATTCGCTATTCTAGCTCGTAAACCGGGCAGTGAATTCAGAAGTTTCCCCTCTCCCAATCCAAAAACCGATAAAGAGGCTATCTATCATCAAACCAAAAAGTTGTTTTGTGCCAAAAGGGAGCTAATTCGAGGATAGTGAGCGGGTTCAACCCAGAGAAAATTGCGATCGCGCTCGATCGCATCGTTCAACCACAAAAAATGAACCCTTGCTTGAACGTTGCTTTCAGTTTCTCCCAAACTTAACGCTAAATGGGATAAACTCATGCCTCCATGTAACAGCAGGGAGTACAGCAAATATCGATCTTCGGGAAGCAAGACGGGTAAGTCGGGTAAGTTTGCTTTTCCTTGTCCAATGGGCTGCACAGTGGAGTTTGAATCTGCGTCGGGAGAATCGCTCGCATCGGTTTCTGGAGACTCACTATAGAGCGATCGCAGCCACAAATTGGCTGCAACCGAAGTAATTCCCTGGGAAATATTCGCTAACCGATCAAAATATTGCTCTTGCAGTTTTGCCTGTTCTTCTTCATCTAGTTCATCTAGACTGCCATTAAAATAAAGCTTTAATTCTCTCCTGGCAGGCTGCAACCACTCTTGCAACTGAGAACCGTTGAGCTGTGGCAGCAACTGCGTTTGCTGAAAATAGGCACTCACTTGAACCACATAATCTAAATACGTCCATGCCAACTGGTTGCAACCGATCAGCCAAAACCGTGACGCATCTTTATAAATCGTATCTCGCAAAAGTTCAATCGCTTCTAAACCGCCGATGCAACGCAAAAAGCACCAGTCTAAGCGGGGAATCACAATAGTTTCTTGACGAGCTTCTAACTCTGGATTGTCTGGGGAAAATCCTTCCCCCACACCCAATTCCACTTGAAAATTGGTTTTTATTTCGGCATAATCGTGAGGACACATTTGCGATTTCACCGATCGCACTCGCAAACCATTCTCGTTTTCCCACGCTTCCAGGGTGTCTCGAAACAACCGAGACATTTCATCTAAGGGACTGCCCAAAATCACTAAACTATTCGGCGCATCCGGATTTTCTCGCCACCGAGCGATCGCTTCAACAAATGCGGCTTGTACGGCTTTTTGATGAGTGGGCGGCGCTGGCAAATCAGCGATCGCCCGTTTTACGGATTTTACAAAATCTAGTGGCAATTCTTCACTGGTTTCTGTTGATAAGGACTCTTGCTTTGTTCCCAACCAAGTTTTAAATTTAACCGGCGTATCGAGCAACCACAACTTAATTTTTTTCATCTTTTGTTAACCCACACCGCTAGATTCTCCGGTTCCGATACCCTTTGCCTTCTGTTAGACTTTATTAAAAGTTTTCCGTTTAGCTCTGGTGAAATTTAGAGTATATCATCTTTTTAACGGGTTCGCCAACTTTGAGATGTCGCTCTACCACCGCAGGCACTTCCTCTGGATTACTGAAAGTCTTGTAGTGCGGTAAGCACCAGCTATGCCTACTTGCTTTGCATCTTGCTCGCTATCTGTATGCCAAAATGATAAGGATTGATCCCCCCAACCCCCCTTAAGAAGGGGGGCTTTAAAGAATTTTGCAAGAGGTCTATTAATCGGCTTTGCAAACAAAAACGAACCCGAAAAACGACCCTATCCCTGCTCGACAGCCACATCCATTACCTGGATAGTTTTCAGGGAGGCCCCATCCCTGAAAACATTTAACCCATAAGGATGGAAGCCTTAGCTTGATGCGTATGGGGTTGGGGGGATCAATCCGGTATTTTGCCAGAGGTGGAATCCTGATGATGAAGCACTTTCCAACTCCGAGGTTGATAAAACAGACATCGGCTAGTTACTTTATTAGATTTCACCGTAAATCTAAAGGATTCTACAATATCCAAGGATTTCACCCCGGTTCTGATATAAATCTTGGCACTATAAGCACCGGGCACTAACCCGCAATGGGGTAAGTGCATCTGAATTTCCACTCGTCCGGGAGAGATTTCCAACAACTCATTATCACTGGCCGTTGTCAGATATAAAACATACTCGCGATCGCCTCCTAATCCGGTGAGTAAAAACCCCAAATTGGCATTCTCAAAATACCCCGATGACTTACACTCTACAGATAAACAAGCCGGTTCCCCAGAATTGACATATTCTAAAACATTTCCCCCTTCATCTTTAAAACAAACCTGGGTAATATCTAACCCCATGCTTTCCTCGGGGGATTTGGGCGGAAGCACCATTGCGCCAGTTGCCTTATCCGTCCCACTCAAACAGAGGTCTTCCTCATAGTGGCGAATCACCGACTCGGTTTCCCCGGAGGTAATTAGTTGGCCTTTTTTCAAATAAATCGAGCGATCGCAAACATTCAGCAAACTGTGAGAATTATGGGACACCAAAATAAAAGCCGTCCCCGTTTCCCGCAATTGCGCCAACCGTCGATGACACTTAATTTTAAACTTGACATCTCCGACGGCTAACACCTCATCAATCAGCAGAATATCTG
>JAABSJ010000181.1 GCA_011390515.1 Oscillatoria sp. | reverse complement strand
GATGATTGCTCAGATAGTGCCATCCATCGCGGATATCTTCAAACACATGGGGATATTCGGTATCCGGGGGATTGGGTTTTTCTCCGGTTTTCATCATCAATAACAGCAACCCAGCCATGCAGTAACTGCCGCCCACTACCAGTTCTTTACCAATGCCGACCCCATCACCGATATGAGCAAAGGTGCGATCGGCGATCGCCAACAGAGGCTCTCCCACCGCAAATCCTACAATCACCGAGGCCATCATGGTGGTGGTATAGAGGGAATTCGCTGGAAGCAACAGTCGTCGTTCTAAAATGAGGGGAATCACCGCTTGTTCTGCGGGGGCAAAAAATTGGGTGAGGGTGGAGACAACAAAAGTCACCATCAGCATTAAAGCGAATCCCAAGGGTAACGTTCCCAAATGGAATCCTTCGGATAAAAATAGTAGCAACGGCAGGGATAAAACGAAGATTCCCCGCACTAAATTGGTGGATACCAATATGCCTTTTTTGGACCAGCGATCGGTTAAAGCACCGGCGAGGGAACCTAAGAGAACCGCTGGAATTGTAAAGGCGACCATAATCGCGGAAACCCAACCGCTAATGCTTTGACCCTCGGCTTGAAAGCGACTGGCAACCAGGCCAATCATCAGGACTAAATAGACTTTATCCGCCAACTGAGAGAAGACCTGACCACTCCACAAGACTAAAAAGTTGCGGTTTTTTAAGACCGGCATAAACCCGCGTTCTGGTTCTGGCGGTGTGGGGGGTTGAACATTTTGTTCCATTGAGCCAGAACCATTGTTAATCAGGTTATGTTCCAATGCTGGCGGGTTGGATGTTACAGCGGGACGGGGTTTGGCTGGGGAGGAAGGCGATCGCCCATTGCTATAACCCGGTTGGCGGTTGTTGCGGTCAATTTCCTCTAATTTCTCCGCCTGAACCGGACGGCGATATTGGGTTTGATGATGACTTCCTCCCCGTTGACTGTGATGTTTTTGAGAAGAATTTGAGGGATTCCAGTGGGGAACCTGCGTTTCTAAATTTGAATCAGATAATGGCATTATGGGTAAGGTTAAAATCGGCTATCTTGAAAGATTAATCTCAGGGACAAATGTTTATCAGTTCAGGGATTAATGGCAAAGTTAAAAACTCGCCCTTGAAGCATGGATATAGGTATCCATTAAGGTGGCAGAGCGGATCGATTGACCGTAATGATACTGGGCATAATGCCTTAACAGATGTTCAATCGAGACCCACACTTGATCAACCGATGGCCGCTCACCCATCATGCCTTGGATCTGTAAATTTAGGTGGGTTTCTTGAGGGAGTTCGGCACCAGTCAGTTGTTGGAGAATCGCTAACTCGACGGCATTTAATTGGCGATCGACTTTTCGGGGAAGAGTTGCCGCCTGAACCGAAGGAGATGAGCGATTACTGGGGTCTGGTTTAGGTCCAACACCGGAATTTGAGGGACTATTTTCCTGGGCTAAACTTACCGTTCCCCCGGCACTGATACTAAAGCCAACTCGCCAGTTTAAAGACTGAAAATCTGGAGTCAGAGGGCATTGAGTCAGGCAACAGGCATGAACTTGGGGAGCAATTCCCCCTAAAGCCAATAAGTGATAAATTCCCTGGGTGAGTAAGGGCAGAACTTGAGTGGTACTGGGCCGATCGCCTACCATCCTCAACCTCTCAATTCGAGTTAAATGTTCACTCAGTAAACTAAATAATTCTTCTTGAGGTTGGTCACTGAGGGCTTGGCAGAGAGCTAATTCCGCCAAATATTGTCCAGCGGTCAGTTTGCCCAAATCTTTGCTCAAACCGGAATAGGATTCGAGGGTTTCAGCTTGGGTAATGCGATCGAGCGATCGCCCCTGAGTAATCACCAACTCATTCACCACAAATAATCCCGCCCGTCCCCCTAACTTAGACTTGGGTTTGCGAACTCCCGGTGCCACTGCTCGAATCAAACCACATTCCCGGGTCAAAATGGTTAAAATCCGGTCAGATTCACCCAGAGGGATGCTTTTGAGATTGATACCTGTGGCTTTGTACGTTCGACTCATGGTGTTAGCTTTGTTAGTAGAGGGACCTGAGTTGGGCAGGGGCGATCGGTCATCGGTCCTCGTTTGACTCGGCATCCCCTGGGGAAGTTAAACCCAAAAAATGAGGACCCCAAGAAGTCCCTAAGCGAGTCGCACCGGCAATGATTAAATCAATCGCTTGGTCTACGGTACGGATTCCTCCCGATGCCTTAACTCCCACCTGTCCTCGACCGATTTTCTTCAGCAGTTCCACGTCAGCAACGGTCGCGCCACCGGCAAATCCGGTACAGGTTTTTAAATAGGCAACCCCGGCATCCATGCAAATCTCCGCTGCCACTCGCTTTTCTTCATCACTCAGCAGGTTTGTTTCCAGAATCGCTTTCACGGGGCGATCGGTCTTGTCACAAATCGCCGCAATCTCATCGTGGACATCGTTATTTTTCCCCGCTTTGAGCCAGCCAATATTAATCACCACATCAAGTTCCGTGGCTCCATTGTCTACGGCTTCTTGGGCTTCATACAGCTTGGTTGCTGAGGTGCTGCCTCCGGTGGGAAAGCCGATAACGGTGCAAACTTTGGGACTCTTGCCGTGAAGGTAGTTGGTCGCTTGACGAACGTAAGCGGGATACACGCAAACCGAGGCAAATTTGAATCGGTCTGCTTCTTCACACCACTGCTCTACCTGTTTTGGGGTAGCGGTGGGATTGAGTAGGGAATGATCGATAAGCGGAGCAATATCAATATCTCCCTGATTGGCAGCCATTACGGTTTCTCCCTGCTATGTCTGTAACTATTGTAAACTTTTACCCGTAATTTTCATGAAACTTAAACATTCTGAGGCGAGAATCATGATAAATCCGGTTCTCCTCGGCACCGCTGGGGGTTCAAACCCCCAGCTAATAGCTAAAGTCGGTTAAAACCGACTAAAAACATCACGGGATAAGACTTTCAGTCGTCTTTAGACGAATTGAGTTGTTAGGCCGCCAATCGTTTGAACCCCCGCCGGTTTCTGACCCCCACCCCAAGACGAGAAACCGGGTTTCTGACCTAAATTGGTGAAAAATAGCAAAAAACTCGGCAAGAAACCCGGTTTCTGAGCCCTACCCCAAGACGAGAAACCGGGTTTCTGCCCTAAATTTGTGACAAATAGCAAAAACCTCGGCAAGAAACCCGGTTTCTGAGCCCTAAAAACAAGACAAGAAACCGGGTTTCTGTCGTAAATTTGTGACAAATAGCAACAACCTGGGCAAGAAACCCGGTTTCTGAGCCCTACCCCAAGACGAGAAACCGGGTTTCTGCCCTAAATTTGTGATCAATAGCAACAACCTCGTGGAGTAGCCCGCGCAGGCGGGCTTCGTCCGTATAGCCCCAAGCTTTAGCCTGCGGGTTAAAATTTAACGATTCGTGCGAACATAATTGATGATGCCCCGGGCGATCGCCTCAGCCATGCGAGTTCGTTGTGCCGCATCGGACAAAATCTGAACATCATCACGACCTGTCACAAATCCGACTTCCACCAAAACCGCAGGCATACGGGTATGGCGCAACACATAGAACCGCGCCTGTTTGACGCCCCGGTTGGGCATCGAGGAGAAATCCTGGAGCATACTATTTTGAATCGCCTGGGCCAAATTCCGGCCACTGGCATAATAATAAGTCTCTAATCCATTGACTTCTGGACGGGACATACTAATTGCATTGGCATGAATGCTGACAAATAAATTGGCATTCACCCGATTGGCTAACTGGACCCGAGGTGCCAGGTCGATGGTGCGATCGTCCTGCCGCGTCATTATTGCGGTAATTCCCTCTCGTTCCAGAATTTCGGAAACTTGATGGGAGATATCGATTACTACGTCTTTCTCTTGCAGTCCGCCAATGCCGACGGCACCGGGATCGCTACCGCCATGTCCAGCATCGATAACTACAGCAATTCGTCCGGCAGGGATGGGGGGAATTTCTGACTGTAACTGATTTTCTGGGGATACGGATTGGGGAGCATCGGGATTGGCGACGGGAATCACCTGAGCGTTGGGGTCCGTGGTGACAATCTCGGTGGTTTCTAACTGGATGGCGAGGCGATCGCCGGATTGTTGCTCAACCCCAGAGACTCGCACTCCGGCAGCGGGTTGGACAAGGACCACGACGGTTTCCGGGCCTTCCTGAGTGGGACGGACCCATAACACGGAGGAACCCCGTTCCGGTTGTAAGCGGTTGACCTCATTCCCGAGGTGGGAGGAGTAGATGGTCAACCGATAGGCGAGGGTTCTTTGGTCCCATTCGGTGTTGTAATTCAAGGGGCGATCGGCCTTCACCACTACTTGATTGCCAACCAGTTCGATGCCTTGAATGGTGGCCAATCCTGATGTCGCTTGAGCCGTGACTTGGGGAGGATTTTCCCCTTCGGGCCAAACCAGGACCTGCCCTTGCTCCCTGACTTGTGCCTGCCAATTTTTATCGGGTTCGGTTAAGGTCAAAATCGCCCGAGTTAAGGGGGGTGAGCTAGATGCTTGCACCAATTGCAGTTGATTGACCCCGAGGCGATCGACATTCCTAAACCGTTGTTCTAGGTCCGGAGAGAGGGTCACCCCCGGGAGGTCCACATTTACCCAGGTCCCATTACTGCCCTGGTTGAGTTCCACGGTTGGGGTGCCACCATTGGTATGAAAAATAAAGCCTTCGTCTTTAATCTCGACCTCTTGCAAGAAGGTGTTTCCCCCGGTTGCAGCTAGGGGGGAGGGAGCCTCTGACCGACGACCGGATGCACCCTGGGCGACTGGGGATCTGGCGGTGTGGGGGTCTGGTAATTGGACGGTCCATTGGTTGGGGGAACTGCCCTTGAATTCGACTTGTTGGGGGTCAAGGGTGTAACCGGCTGCCAATTCCACGACTATTCGGCTGGTTTGAGGGTTAAATTGTCCCACCCGAATTTCCCGAATCGCTCCCCCTACTGGCTGAGTCACACTCTGACGCCCTAGGGTCGTACCGGGTAGGTCTATCACCAATCTTGTTGGATTGGACAACAGTTGAGCGGTGGGTTGCACGCCGCCTCGGGTTGTAAACGAGAGTTGGTTGCGATCGGACTCAAACCGCCAGGTTTCTAGTTGAGCCGCTTCCACAGGGGGAGCGGCTAACAGAAATGCACTGAGCAGACTCGGGAATATCCAGTTGTGGAGTTTAGCTGTTTTCAATGGGGTGTTTTGACGATAGGGGAAATTGATGGATGGGGTCACTTTCATACTCTGCTTGCCAACTCTACGCATGATTTTAGGCTCCCTCGCTATCCTTGAAAGCATTGCACCCATAAATGTTTCTTGAGCCGGTTTGCTGCGGGGAGCCTAACCTTAATTGTCATGACATTTGTCGCCATCTTAACAAAAGTTAAGAATGTCCGAAGTATAGCATAGGCTGTTACAAAATATGAAAGCCGTAATTTATTTGTTCAGCCCCGGGATTTGCCCCTTTTGCAGTTTAACGACCCTCTCGAATATACTGTAAGATTCCTTGGGCGATCGCCTCGGCCATGCGGGTTCGTTCCGTTGGATTTGCCAGCATTCGCGCATCATCGCGGCCTGTGACAAAGCCGGTTTCGACTAAAACTGCGGGCATATTGGTATGGCGCAACACATAAAATCGGGCTCGTCGGACACCGCGATCGCGCATATTAGGAAAAGAACGCAACATACTCTGTTGAATTCTCTGAGCTAACCGCTGGCCGCTACTGAAATAGAAAGTCTCTAACCCATTCACATCGGGCCGGGACATACTAATTGCATTGGCATGAATACTGACAAATAAATTAGCATTGACGCGATTTGCCAATTGGGTTCGGGAGGCTAAACCCAAGGTGCGATCGTCTTGGCGTGTCATCACAACGGTTACCCCATTTTGCTCTAAAATTTCCGAGACTTGTCGGGAAATATCTAAGACCACATCCTTCTCGCGCATCCCGCCAATACCCACGGCACCGGGGTCTCGGCCTCCATGTCCGGCATCAATCACGACGACCCGACGGCTGGTTGGCACTCGGGGAGTGGAAGGGGCGGGAGTCTGGGTGGGAGGGGCCGGAGTTTGAGTAGTTGGCGGGGGAACGGCGATCGGCAGACTCCTTTCCCCGACAGCAACGGTTGGAGGGGTCTGGACTGGAGCCTCGGGAATGCTCTCCGGTTGCAACCGCACCTGAAGTTTGTTCCCCGAGGGTTGACTAATTCCCCCCACCCGAATCCCAGCGGAGGGTTGCACGAGAACGACGACGGTTTCTGGGTCCTCTTCAACGGTCCGCACCCATAATAGGGAGGATTGGGATGGGGTGTTCAACTCCCCAGGGGGTTGGGCCAGTTGGGATGAAAAGAGGGTGATTTTATAGGCGAGGGTCTCGATATCCCATTCGGTTTTGTATCCCACCGGGCGATCGCTATTTACGACCACGGAGGTCCCATCATTCGCCAGTTCCACGGACTGAATGGTTGCTAAGGAGGGGAGACTGGAAGACTGGGGGGGAGTGCCACCTTCGGGCCAAATCACGATTTCCCCAAGATCGGTGACTTGCGCTTGCCAGTTGCGACGGGTGTCGTTTAAGTTCAATAAGACACGGGATAACAGGGGGGAATCGGAGATTTGAATCGCTTCTAAGCGGTTAACACCGAGGCGATCGACTCTCCTGATGCGATCGGTGATTTCTGGGGAGAGTTTCACTTCGGGAAGGTCCAGGGTCACCCAGGTGCGATCGGTACTCCATCTCATGTCAATTTCCGGGGTGGGCCCCGAAGTTCGCAAAATAAACCCTTCATCCAGGACCTCTATGCCTTGAAGGAGGGTGCTGTTGCCGGTGACCGCTGGAGGCGAAGGGACCGGGGTTTGAGTGGGTGAAATGGCGACTTCCCGTTGGGGGGTGGGGAGTTGCACCATCCACTGCCTCGGAGAACTGCCTCGAAATTGGACTTGATCCGGGTTGAGGGTATAACCTTCGGCGAGTTCTACGACAATTCGACTGGTTTGACGCTCAAACTGCCCGACTCGAATTTCCCGAATGGTTCCTCCGACCCGTTCTCGCACTGTCGTCCGGCCTAATCGGGTCCCGGGAAGGTCGATGATTAATCGGGTGGGATTCAACAGCAGTTGTGCTTTGGGTTGGACGTTTCCGGTGGTTCTGAAGTTGAGTTGGTTGCGATCGCGCTCAAACCGCCAGGTGTCTAACCGTCCAGCGACGGCAGGGGATGCAGCGAAAATCGAGGTGGCGATCGCTAAAACCACTAGCATAAACCGCAATTTTCCGATTTTGCTCGGACGGTTTGGACTCGAAATCAAATCTAATCGTTGGGTCACCTTAGTAATCTCTAGCAAACGACTGTACGCAGGTTTCTGATGCCCCCACTCGCCTCCCGGGAAAGAATCAATTTTGTAACTTTTTGAATCTTGAACCCGGTAGGCAGTTGATATAGAATGCAGTTGATATCCCCCGTGTTTCCTAGACTGATGCCTTAGAAATGAGGGTATTCATTTTTAGGCTCTTTTAGCCAGGGAAATTGGTTTTAGGGAGAATAAATCAGTCATTCTGTTACAAAAAAATACAGAAAAATCCTCTGTACAATCTGTCTATTTAGCCGGATTGGGGTTAATAAATAAGTCTAAAACCCTAATAATGGTTCCAACTATTAGCCCCAAATTTTAGGAAAAAACACGGATAATTTAAAATTTACCCCAAAATTTTAAGTGCAAATACAGAGCGATTTGGGATAATTGGATCCATGAAATACCGGCAAAACAGAATAGTTTAGGACTGTACGATTGTTGAAAACCCCGATCAGGATTAGAAAATAGATGCGTTTAAAATAGACCGATCGCTGTTGAAAACCCGGAGCATCGGGGTGTTCAATGATACTCAATCAGCTTGCGTGCGATCGGCTCCTGCCTTCGAGGGTTAAAAAATTTAAAATCCTACAAGACTGCGGTGTAAAATACCGAAAATTCTTCCACAAAAGAACACAATAGAATCATTTCTTTTTTATATTAGGGAAGAATAACCCCTGAAAATTTACCCGGAGAAAGAACCCATGAGTCATCAACCTGTTCAGGTAGCCCTCGCCATCCTGCATCAAGAGGGTCAGTTTCTCTTGCAACTGCGAGACAATATCCCCGGCATCGTTTATCCGGGATATTGGGGTTTATTTGGAGGACATCTCGAACCCGGAGAACTCCCTATCGAAACCTTGCGGCGAGAATTACAGGAAGAAATTACTTATGAAGTGAAACAGGTGTCCGAGTTCGAGTGTTTTGAAACCCCAGAAGTCGTGCGTCATGTCTTTAATGTTCCCCTGACTGTGGATATTTCAGAGTTAGTTCTTCATGAAGGATGGGATATGGGATTTTGGACCCCGGAAGATATTCGTCGCGGGAGTCGCTATTCAGAAAAAGCCGGTGAAGTCCGCCCTCTCGGAGAGCCTCATCAACAAATATTTTTAAAGTTTATGGCGGAGGGATTATTGTAAGCGTATCCGGGTCAGTTAAACGGGAGCATCTCCTGCAAGGACAGTTGGCCCTCATCCCCCAACCCCTTCTCCCATTTTGGGAGAAGGGGAGCCGGATTCAAAGTCCCTCTCCCATTTTGGGAGAGGGATTTAGGGTGAGGGCGACCAAAATGAGATGCTCCCAGTTAAACTAGATTGACCCTCTTAATTATTGACCCCAACTAAAGATGAGCGATCGCCCTGTAACAACCGTAGTTCTTGCCATGAGTGCCGATGGCAAAATTTCCGACTCCCTGCGATCGCCCCTCCTCTTCGGTTCCCCCGCCGATAAAAAACATTTAGAACAACAAGTCGCCGCAGCCGATGCCGTAATCACCGGTGCCGGAACCTTCCGCGTCAAAGACACCGCCATGAGAGTGGTGGATCCAAACCGAATTAACCAGCGCGAACAAGCCGGAAAACCCCCCCAACCCGTGCAAATCGTCGCCTCTGCCACCGGCAACCTCCCGCGCCATATCCCCCTATTCCAACAACCCGTTCCCCGCTGGTTACTCACCACCCGCGCCGGTGCCGAACCCTGGTACAACGATCCCGGCTTCGATAAAATTCTCATCAGCGAAACCCCCTCCGGTAGCGTAGACTGGCACGATGCCTTCCAGCAAATCGCCAACCTAGGCATCAAAAAATTAGCCATCCTCGGAGGAGGAAACCTAGTCGCCTCCCTACTCGCAGAGGACCTCATCGATGAACTCTGGCTCACCCTCTGTCCCCTCCTCATCGGTGGCACCAACGCCCCCACCCCCGTAGACGGCAGCGGATTTACCACTCAAACCGCACCCCGCCTAGAACTCTTAGAGGTCAAAACCATAGACGCCGAAGTATTCTTACACTACCGCCTCCGCAGACCAAAAAATTCCACCTCCCCCAGTTCGTAGTAACGCCTTCAGGCGTTCTGTTTCTTAGTTCGTAGTAACGACTTCAGTCGTTCTGTTTCTTAGTTCGTAGTAACGACTTCAGTCGTTCTCTTTCTTAGTTCGTAGTAACGACTTCAGTCGTTCTCTTTCCCCCGTTCGTAGTAACGCCTTCAGGCGTTATCCCCCCAAAGCAACACCCGGCGGGGGTTAAAACCCCCGCCTAACAGCTAAAGTCGGTTGAAACCGACTGAAGACACCATTGGATAAGACTTGCAGTCGGTTTTTAACCGACTTTAGCTATGAGGCGGGGGATTTATCCCCCGCCGGTGTTGAAAATGGTGCAAGAGCTCAGTTGAAACCGACTGCAAGTCTTATGGGATGGTATTTTTAGTCGGTTTTTAACCGACTTTAGCTATGAGGCCGCCAATCGATTTATCCCCCGCCGGTTGTTGCAACTTCAGTCGTTCCCATCCAAAGTCCCTCCCACAGCATCCCCAGAATCGATTACCCTAATAAAATGAACGCTCTACCCTCAACGGTTGGTAATGCTGGAACAGCTTAAGCCTCAAATCTCTGTTGCCTGGATCGACAACATCGCCGAAGTCCCCCAATCCGCGTGGGATGCTCTCGCCATCCCCCTGCAAACCCCCTTTTTTGAATGGAACTGGTTGCACAATATGGAAGCCTCCGGCAGTGCAACCGCCAAAACGGGATGGTTGCCGAATCATTTAACCGTGTGGCGACATGGCGAACTAATCGGTGCCGCACCGATGTATTTAAAAGGACATTCTCGCGGAGAATTCGTCTTCGATCACCAATGGGCGGATTTAGCCTATCGCCTAGGTGTGGAATATTATCCCAAACTGCTGGGGATGAGTCCAGTTACGCCGGTAGCCGGATATCGGTTTTTGATTGCACCGGGAGAAGATGAGGAAGAAATTACCGGGATTATGATTCATGCGATCGATGAATTTTGCGATCGCCACAATATTTCCTGCTGTAATTTCCTGTATGTCGATCCAGACTGGCGATCGCTAATGGAACGACTCGGTTATACACCCTGGCTACATCATAGTTATATTTGGCAAAACCAAGGATTTAATACCTTTGACGATTACCTCAACGTCTTCAATGCCAATCAGCGCCGCAACATCAAACGGGAACGCAAAGCCGTCGCTAAAGCCGGGATTGAGGTGAAGGCATTACATGGAGATGATATCCCCCATACTTTGTTGCTGCGGATGTATCAATTTTATAGCGACCATTGCGATCGCTTTGGCTGGTGGGGGAGTAAATATTTAACCAAACAGTTTTTTGAGGAATTATACCATAATTTTCGCGATCGGGTCCTATTGATTGCCGCCTATCCCGAAGGCAATGATATTCGCCATCCCATCGCCATGTCCTTTTGCCTCACCAAAGGCGAACAACTCTATGGACGATATTGGGGTTGCAATTACGATATCGACTCCCTCCATTTCGAGGCTTGCTATTACAAACCAATCGAATGGGGAATCGAACATGGCATTCAATCCTTCGACCCCGGTGCCGGAGGACAACACAAAAAACGCCGAGGCTTTCCAGCCACTCCCAATCACAGTTTACATCGATTTTACAATCAACGATTGGGTCAAATCCTTCGCCCTTATCTGAAAGAAGTGAACCTGATGGAACAACAGCAAATTGAAGCGATTAATGAGGGGTTACCGTTCAAGGAAACCATGCCAGAGTTGAAGATGTGACATTAGAAAAGCCCGGTTCACACCGGGCACTCTAGGAAAAGTCGTTTTTACTGCTGCTTTAATTTTTGGACTTCCTCAAGGCTCAAGCCCGTGGTTTGCGCGATCGCCTCTTCATCTAATAAGTTCAGCAACCGTTTCGCAATTTCTCGCTGATTGTCATTCACTGCTTTTAAAATCGCGTTTCGCTGGTCATGAATAAACATTTCTCGCTGTTCTAAGTCCTCTAATTCTTCTCGGCTCAGATTCGCTTGACTGGCGATGGCAAAGGCTTGTTCAATTGCTGGAACATCGCTCATGGTTTCGGGTACGGTTTGTAAAGTCCGGGCACTTTTCATAAAATAGAGCCACTTATCCGTAAGGGTCTCTAACTGTTCCAGTTCTTTGGTGAATTTGGGTAACTCTACAAACACTAATTCTAAATCATAACTCAAATAATCGACCAAATAATCTTTTTCTTTCAAAACAAAGCGGGAAATTACCGGGTCAAATTCTGTAAACATTGGAAAATCGACAATAGTCAAGGCAATCACCGGATTTAATAATGTGTAATCTTCTCCGGCTTGCAGTTGAATGGAATAGGATTTAGCAGCGTTATAGAGAATCCGCTTTTCAAATCCCGCTACATTCAACACTTGCATTTCAACGATCGCTGTTTTGTTGCCAGTGATTTTGGCTTTGATATCTAAGTAGGTTTCTTTCACCCCTCGGATTCGGGGAGCCAAATAGGGGTTGAGGATTTCTAAATCTTCTATGATTGGCTGGCCGTCATAGAGCATGGAATTTAAAAAACTGATTAAGATATCTTTGCTCTGTTCGGAACCAAAGATTTTTTTAAAGGCGATATCGGTCTTGGGATTAATAAATCTCATGGATTTTCCTCCTGAACTATGCTATTATTTTATTCCAGGTTATCGACCTGACAGAAAAAGCGTTCTTTGTCATAATTATATTCAAAAAATTACCAACTGTAGGGGCGATTCGGGAATCGCCCGTCCAATACATACAGGCGATTCTCGAATCGCCCCTACAGGAAATTTTTTACCGAATGTAGGGGCGATTCGGGAATCGCCCGTCCATAATAGATACAGGCGATTCTCGAATCGCCCCTACAGGAAATTTTTTACCGAATGTAGGGGCGATTCGGGAATCGCCCGTCCAATACATACAGCCCACATTCCGCAGGTTGAATCAAGTCAGTAAATAATATTTCTGGCAGGAGGCCCCGAGGAACTGAAGGATCCATCGCCGCTCATCAGTTAAATAGGTGATTTTCTTCACTCCATCAAAGTCAAGCAAATGAATAGATTGAAAACATTGAAAAACCCATCGTAGAGTTGGGGTAGTGGTGGGTTTACCTACTTGATTCTTAATCGACTTTTTTGCTTTAGCC
>JAABSJ010000180.1 GCA_011390515.1 Oscillatoria sp. | reverse complement strand
TCGTAGTAACGACTTCAGTCGTTCTCTAATGTTCGTAGTAACGACTTCAGTCGTTCTCTAATGTTCGTAGTAACGACTTCAGTCGTTCTCTAATGTTCGATTTAAGGGTCCCGACTGCATCCCTAATCCTTACAACGGAAGAGAATATCCAAAGGCAGTTTTGACCCGGTTGAGGGTGGCATTAGCAATTGCTGCGGCTTTTTCTCTCCCCTCTCTTAACACCGATTCCAGATGAGTGCGATCGCCCATAATTTCCTTATATTGGTCCTGAATGGGTTTGAGCGCCTCAATTGTCGTTTCCATGAGTAACGGTTTAAATTGACCCCACCCCATATCCTGACATTCTGCCGCTACTGCTTCCTTGGTTTTGCCGCTGAGTAACTGATAAAGCGTCAATAAATTATTGCATTCCGGACGTTCCGGGTCATCAAACACCAGTCCCCGCATCGGGTCAGTTTTGCATTTCTTGATTTTTTTGGCGATCGCATCCGGTGGATCGAGCAAATTAATCCGACTTAGTTCCGATGGATCAGACTTGGACATTTTTTTCGTCCCATCGGTTAAACTCATCACCCTGGCCCCTTCCTTGCGAATCAAGGGTTCCGGCAATTTCAATACCGGCGCTTTTTCCTTGCCAAATTGATGATTCACCCTTGCCGCAATGTCTCGGGTGAGTTCTAAATGCTGTTTTTGGTCCTCGCCGACAGGGACTTTATCCGCATCGTAGAGCAAAATATCCGCTGCCATCAGGACGGGGTAATCTAGTAATCCCACGTTGACATTTTCTCCCTGACGGATGGCTTTTTCCTTAAACTGGATCATATCTTCCAGCCAGTTGAGGGGGGTGATGCAGTTGAGCAGCCAGGTGAGTTCGGCGTGGGCTGAGACGTGGGACTGGATGAAAATGGTGGAATGCTGTAAATCGATGCCACAGGCGAGATAGAGGGCGGCGATCGTGTAGGTATCTTCGGCTAAAGTGGCAGGAGTGTGGGGTGCGGTAATGGCATGGAGGTCCACTACACAGAAATAATTTTCATACTGACTTTGAATTTCGACCCAGTTGCGGATCGCACCGAGATAGTTACCGAGATGGAGGTTGCCGGTGGGTTGGACTCCAGATAAAATGCGCTGTTTACCCATAGATTGCTCTTATAGTGCTACTGACAGAACGAGGAAAACCGGACTGAATCCGTGTTCCTCTCTATTATTGTTAACTTTTTTTGACATAAAGCTCAAATATCCTAGCAAATCTTGGGTCTCGGGTCATGCGATCGCCCCAAAGGGAATCGGTCCAAGGGGCCACCCAGTTCGGGTCCATTGGGGGCAATCTGCTCCTGGGGTCCTCATGAAGGGGCGATCGGCTATACAAAACTCAACATTTCTGCCCTACTTAGTCCCTAATGTTTTCGTTGTTTTTTCGGGCAAAATAGACTACTCTTTTGGGCATATTATGGATAGAGGGAATGGGTCATGGGGGTAATTAAAAAAGTCCCTATCTTAAGAGGATAGAGAAACCCTTGCCATCACCCAGCGAAGCTGATTCGCGAATCCTCTTTCAGAACGAGTATAGGAGATAGCTGTGGACAACCGAACAACGGCATCCATGCCAGATGAAGTGAGTATTGACGAGGAAATTTATGCAACGCTCCTGTTCCGGGAGGTGCAGCAATTTCGTCAGGGTTGGATTTGGTTTGTGCTCGTCTGTAGCTCGTTGGCGGCCCTCTGTGCAGCCTTGATGCCATTTTTTCTAGCCGAATCTTGGGAAGAAAATACGATTTTAAATATTATTTTAATTGGATTTGGAATGGTATTTGGGGTGTTTTTTCCCATTTTATTTTATAGTGCAAAATTAGTCACAGAAGTAAGAACCGATGGATTGTATGTCAGTTTTTACCCCTTGTTATTTAAGCGCATTCAAATCCCCTTTGAATCCGTAGTGAAATCCGAAGTGATTACCTATCATCCGTTGCGGGATTATGGGGGATGGGGGGTGCGGTATGGTCCCGAGGGAAAAGCCTTTAATGTCAGTGGCGATCGCGGGGTGTTATTAGAACTCAAAAATGGGGAGAAAATCTTAATTGGGTCTCATCAACCGGAACAACTCGCCAGTTTATTGAAATTAGCGCGGTAAGGCAGTCTCGCACCTAAGCGTGGGACTATACCGTTGAAATCCCTGCTGTAACAATATCTGTCACGTCACCAGATTCGCTGAATCGGTAAGCGGTTCATCAAAGTCATCGGCGACCCAGATTACATCTTTGGCGCTGCCAAATTGGGCGCGCGGGCGTTTTTGTGACGCTGGATCTGGCACGGGTACGAGTTTCACAACCGGCTGACTGTCTTTGGTGATCACAACTTCTTCGCCATTGAGGGCGATTTCCAATAACTTGTGCAGTTTGGCTTTCGCTTCAGCAATATCGATTGGGGACATGATTTTTCCCTCAACTGTCTAGTTGACAGTTTACCATAAAACTGGCCCAGTCTGCTACTTCTGAAGGCGAGAATTCTGATGACGACGTAAGCATCCGTCTGGTGTTGGGTTCAGTCCGTCAGTTTATGTGGCGTTAAACTCTTGAAGCAATTAATCCGATTTAACTGTTTTACTTTTCGGAATGATTTCCGATTTCTGTCAAAAACCTGATTAAAAACCGATGAAATTTATTGGAATTGACCTCGGATGGAGTTCCGGCGCGAGTGGTTTGTGTTGTCTAGTTTGGGACAATCATCAATTAAAAATTAGGGATTTAGACTGCAAGTTATCAGCAGTAGATATTCTGGATTGGGTGGATCAAAGAGTTCCTGAACCGGAACCGGGATTGATTGCCGTGGATGCGCCGACGCTGATTCCGAATGCCACGGGGATGAGATTACCGGATAAGCAGACTCATCGCTATTTTGGGCGGTATCATGCCGGGTGTTATCCGGCAAATCTCAAAAGTCGATTTGCCAGTCATACTGTGGGGTTTGGCAAGAGTTTAGAGGCGCGGGGGTTTATGCACGCACCGATGATGATTCCCCAACGGTGCGATCGCTATCAAATTGAGGTGTTTCCTCATCCGGCGATGATTAACTTATTTGGGTTATCTCGGATTCTCAAATACAAAAAAGGTAAATTATGCGATCGCCAAATTGAATTAATCAAACTTCGGCAATATATTGTCGAAACTCTTCCCAATTTAGAACCCAGTTTAAGTTTAGAGTCAGACGCTTGGATTTTGAGTGACCCACCCGATATTTTTATTAATAAATTGGCCGAAAAAAGCTCTAAATTATTCAAAGCCATTGAAGACCAACTCGATGCCATCATTTGTGCTTACATTGGCGCTCATTGGTGGTATTGGGGGTGCGATCGCAACCTAGTATTAGGAGTCAGTACAAATCCCCTAGCCGAAGCTTATGCCAACGGCTATATCGTCATTCCCAATCGTCCTTCCATCAATCAAATAACTGATGTAGGGGCAATCCATAAATCACCCCTACAAATCAGCCATTCAATCCGTGAAAATCAGTGAAATCAGTGGTTCAAATCTCCCAAAAGACTAAGCCAATTCACTCAATTCAACCTCTAAGCATTCGCCCAAAGCACTTGCAGACCCGGTTGGAAAGGACTGCTTAAATAGGGATGTTTCGGTAACACCCGCAGAGACAATCCTTGTAATCCCGAGGAACTGTAGGCAATATTGGCCGTATAGATACTTTGCTGATTGGCATCAGTACCTTGATAATCCATAACCACAGAGACACCATTGATGATATTTCCATCAGCATCCATTGGTCCTTTGTAGAGTTGAACTTCTACATCAGCTTCGCTCAATCCTGCTAAGTCTACCAGCGCTTTGACGTTAATGCTTTGGTTAACTTTAACATCATCAGATTGAGAAATATCAATGTCCAGAATCTTGATGTCATACCAGCGCTCAAACAGGTGAGTTTTCCAAGCGGCCAGTTCTTTCGCTGGTTGACAACCATTAGCGCTCATGGCATAGTAGCGATCGCTGGCTGGGAAATAGGCCCGAGTTGCATATTCACTCACCATCCGCGCCGTATTAAACAGCGGACAATTCAAGCGAATGGCATCTTTCATTTTCGAGACCCACTTGCGGGGAACACCCTCTTCATCGCGATTGTAGAACAGGGGAATGACTTCTTTTTCCATTAAGTCATACAAGGCATTCGCTTCCACTTCATCTTGATAGTTGGGGTCATCATAAAATTCCCCATGTCCGATCGGCCACCCAGTGCGAACATAGTCCGCTTCATCCCACCATCCATCTAGGATACTGAGGTTCAGTAATCCATTCATGGACGCTTTCATCCCACTGGTTCCCGATGCTTCCCGAGGACGACGGGGAGTATTTAACCACACATCACAACCCGACACCATCATCCGGGCGACGTTAATATCGTAATCGGGGATAAACACCACATTTTTTTCGCATCCTTGTTCGCGAATGAAATGGGTGATATGACGGATCATTTCTTTGCCGGGGATGTCGTGGGGGTGAGCTTTTCCGGCGATGACAAACTGAACCATCGGTTTACGGAGGGCATTTTTACCACCGGGAATCAGGTCGGTATTCAACCCGAGTAAGATCCGCTTGATGCGATCAAGGTCGCGCAGGAACAATGTAGCCCGTTTGTAGGTGGCAAAGCGCCGTGCAAACCCAATGGTGAGCACTCCGGGGTCAAGCACTTCCCGCGATGCATCAATTTCCGTGAAGGAAGCGCCGCGAGCTCGTAAGTATTTTTGGAGTCGTTCCCGGACGAACACGACGAGTTCCGCACGGCAGAGGTCCTGGTTGCGCCAGAGTTCATCATCGGGGATGGCATCGACCCGTTCCCACAAGGGATAATGGGCGGGGGTGGTGGACCATTTGGGTCCGAGATAGCGATCGTAGAGTTCCTGGGTATATTTGGCCACGCAACTGCGGGCGTGTACACCATTGGTAATCGAGGTAATCGGCACTTCCGAGGGGGGGAGTTTCGGCCAAAGGTTATTAAACAGCACCTTGGAGACTTCGCCATGTAATTTGGCGACCCCATTAATAAAACTGGCCATCTCGATCGCCAGGGTTGCCATGCTAAAAGGCGACTCCAAATCCCCGGTATTGTCCCGTCCCAAGGCTAGAAATTGTTCCCTGCTTAGGCCAAATTCCTCAGCATAATGGCCCAAATAGTGCATGACCTTATCATGGGGGAACAGGTCAAACCCGGCAGCAACCGGAGTATGAGTCGTGAAGACATTGCTGGCAGCAACCACTTCTTTGGCTTCCTTGAAGGTGAGACCCTGTTCTTGGATTAAGATAGAAATCCGTTCTAGGGCTAAAAAGGCCGAATGCCCTTCATTCATGTGATAGGCGGTGGGTTCGTAACCGAGGGCCTTGAGCATTTGCACGCCCCCAATTCCCAACATCATCTCTTGGTGAATCCGCATATCGAGATCTCCACCATAGAGTTTGTCGGTGATATCGTGGTCGTAGGGATTGTTCGGTTCGATGTTGGTATCGAGCATATACAAGGGAACAGTTCCCACTTGGACGCGCCAAACCCGCGCATATACTTTTCGCCCCGGATAGTCCACGGCAATCCGTAATTCATTCCCCTCGGCATCTCGTTCTAGGTGCAGGGGCATATTGTAGAAGTCGTTGATCGGGTAACGCTCTTGTTGCCACCCATCGGCGTTCAGATATTGGCTAAAATATCCTTCTTGGTAGAGGAGCCCGACGCCAACTAGGGGTAATCCGCGATCGCTGGCAGATTTCAGGTGATCCCCGGCGAGTAACCCTAAGCCCCCCGAGTAAATCGGCAGACATTCCGTGAGGCCAAATTCCGCAGAAAAATACACAAAACATTCTTGATGTTTCTCTTTCTCCCGGTGTTTGCGATACCAGGTGCGCTCTTTCAAATAGTCGTCCAGTTGCCGCGCTGCGCGGTCGATTTGGGCGATAAAGCCTTCATCTTCTGCCATTTCTTCCAGGCGTTCCTGGGAAATGGTTCCCAGCATCAAGACGGGATTGTGACGGCTGGATTCCCACAGGTCCCGGTCTAAACGCCGGAACAGGTCTTTAGTCTCTACATTCCAGTCCCAGTGGAGATTGTAGGCCAAGGTGCGTAAGGGTTCGAGTCGCTCAGGCAGAGAAGGAGAAACGTTAAACGTGCGAATTGGTTGCATAAGCTACGGACAATTTTTTGAAGATGGACTAGAAAAGTTAACTCGGACAATGCTGACAATAATAGCGTTGGTGTTCTTTTGTTTTCTATAGCCCATTTTGTCAGCACTGTGCCGAATATTTAATCTCTTTTAATACTTTTATAACGTTTCCCGGACTGATGAGTTACTTTTCAAAGCCCCTCTCCCGTTCTGGGAGAGGGGTTTGGGGTGAGTGCGTATTCCTTATGGAGATGATAAGCGCTATATAAGTTTTTGAGGCAGTTTGCACCGTAGGCTCAGTTCAGGGGTATGCGGAAGGTGTGGTGCGATTCAGTGCCGATCGCCGGGGATGATCTGACCCAATCTTGAGCGGGAAAATAATTTTTTTAGGGACTTGATGAATCAAATCTTGACATCTGCGCCTCGGCCCGGGTTGAGTGCCGATCGCTTTTCCGCTAAAATAGCGGGGACATCCCCCAGACTGGCTTAACTCTACCCGGTGACCAGGCTCCTAATCCAGAGCATGGCACCCCAGGGGGTCACTGGGTTGCTCATGAGCAAATCAGACCGCATGGCTAAAAAGGCGACAAAAACAGGGCGCTACCCCCTCAAAAAACTACGCGGGTCGATCTTAATGGCGATCGGTGTCGGATTAGCTTTGGGTGCGCTTTTGGCAGCCCTAATCCGCGCTCATTCTCGAACGGGGGAACCCAGAATGATCAATTTGGCGGCTTCGGGACTCGTGGCGACCCCAGATTCTGAAGGACGGCTCATTTTAGAAGATGAAGCCGTATCCGGTAGCGATTTCTATCAGTTTCGCACCCAATTACGAGAGGCGGTACAAAACCGGAATGCCCCATTTGTCGGATCAATCATCCCAGAAACAGGTCTAGGCATCGGTTTCTCGGTTCCGCAAACTCGGGATAATTTGAATTTAGATGACCCTCAAGCCCGATTTTGGTTGCTTCTGGAAAAAGCAACCAAAATCGGCTGTGCTCCGGCAGAAAATCCTCCGGCTTATAATACGGATCCAGGTTCTGAAATTTGGGTTTGTCCGAATGTGGCTCAAGCCTTTGCCAGACAGGTTCCGCCACCCCCTTCTGCGGAAGGAGTTTCGTGGCAACTTGAGCGCGTGGTGGTGGTGGGGGAGAATGTCAATGCCCGATCGCAACCGAGTGTAAACAGTGAGGCGATCGCCACTCTATCGAATGAAGTGGTGCAACTGGACCGCGATCGCCAACTCCCAGAAACCTTCGACCCCATCGATAGTTGGACGGCGATTCGACTCAGTGACGATCGCGAGGCCTATGTCTACAATAGTTATGTCTATTCCCCCCTAGAATCTCGGGCTTTATTTGGCCAAATTAACGGGGAATGGCAGTTACTCGGGATGCCAGGGGGAGAGTAACTCCCCTGAGTTTGAGGCGATCGCCGGTTTTATCGAATCGTTTGGATGTTGTCTTCCCAATTTTGTCCATCAAAAGGAGTTACGGCAAATTTCTCCCCGACATTTCCATCCAAACATCGCACATTCACATCAAAGCTGTCCGGGTGCGATCGCGGTCTATAGAACGAATGAATCCCACATTGTTTGCAAAACAGGTGTTTCGCAGTTTGGGTATTAAAGGTATAGGTTTGTAACATCTCTTCTCCCTGTAATAGGGTAAAGTGATTGGCGGGAACAATCAAATGTAAAAACCCTTTTTTCTGACAGATGGAACAGTTACAGTCAATCGCTTCGTGGCGATCGACGGTGACGCGAAATCGCACCGCCCCACAATGACATCCGCCTTCATAAGTTGTCCCAGATTCTGGATTTTCGGTCATACTCAGTAGCAAGGAAAATAGCAGGGAAACAAAGTCTTTTCTATGGTATGGCCTCCTGAGACGGAGGGACTTTCTTCAAGGGCGATCGCCTCCCCGGTTCGGAAACTTCAGGACCGTTATAGGACTAAAACTGATCCTTGCGACCCCGGAGGCGAGCAAAAGTTTGTACTGGATCCCCCCCATTGACGGCCCGTTGTAATACAGGATCTTCCCAGCGCAAAAAGGGATTGGTGCGCTTTTCCACCCCCAAAATTGAAGGAATCGTCGCTTCATCTCGCGATCGGGCCGCCTTCACCTGGGCGAACCGTTCCTGTAAATCGGGGTTCTCTCCATCCACCGTTAAGGCAAACTGAAGATTGGATAAGGTATATTCGTGAGCGCACCAAACTCTGGTCTGATCCGGTAATGCCCGGAGTTTACTCAGGGAGGAGACCATTTGGGTGGGGGTCCCTTCAAACAAGCGTCCACAACCCCCGGCAAACAGGGTATCGCCACAGAACAAATCCCCCAGTTCCTCTCCCGATGCTGGGGGAAAATAATAGGCAATGTGGGCGCGGGTATGTCCGGGCAGAAAGAACACGGTCCCAGTGCGTTGGGCAAATTCCACGCGATCGCCCTCCTCCAAAAACACCTGCTGTCCGGGAATTCTGCCTCGGTCCTGGGACCCTCCGTACACCGTCACCCCCTCAAAATGCTGCATCAATGCCTGATTACCCCCCACATGATCTCCGTGGTGGTGGGTATTGAAGATCGTCGTTAACTCAGCACCCAGGGCCTTCAATTCTCTCAGTACCGGACCCGCCTCAGCCGGATCCACCACCGCTGCCACATTTTGGGCGGGGTCGTGCAGTAAAAAGATATAATTATCCGACAGGGCATTGAGCCGATAAACTTGCATTGAATCCTTCCTCCTAGAGTTGATATAAATGATGGATAACTGCTGTAAAATTGACTAGGCACTCAAAACTTGCTAAAACTTGATCAAGTCTTTATAATTTTAGGGTAACAAATTTACGAAAATCCTGAATTGAAGTCGATAAAATAGAACTGTTAAGGCTTTGAGCCAAACTTTACCCCAATCGAGTCACGCAAAAGCTAATGGGAAGACCGACTCCGATTAAACCGCTTTTTACGATTCATCAAACGATTGAGCGAATTGTAGAGAGCAATGAAATCACCACTCAAGAACATCTACAAATTGCCAATGTCTTACTATCGGGGAAAAATATCACCGATGAAGACCGTCGGCAAATCAATCGAATTTTTGAATTAATCCAGAGCGATCGGATTAAAATTATAACATAATCAGTTGGACGTTGAACCCATCATCCGCATCAGTCCATGAGCGGGGGGAGATGAGGGGTAAAACTATTTTTTTTGAAATCAATAAGACCGATAAAGGAAGGGGAAAAAGGTGAGCGAAAACAATCAAACGATTTTAGTCACAGGCGGGGCCGGTTATATTGGGTCCCATGCCGTGTTAAGCCTGAAAAAAGCCGGGTATCAAGTCACTATTTTAGATAATTTAGTCTATGGACATCGGGACATTGTAGAGGATGTTTTACAAGTTGAATTAATAGAAGGAGATACCAACGATCGCGCCCTGCTGAATAATCTATTTTCGACCCATGATTTTTCAGCCGTTATGCACTTTTCCGCATACGCTTATGTGGGCGAGTCCGTGACGGATCCGGCGAAATATTATCGAAACAATGTCACCGGGACGTTAACCTTATTAGAAGCGATGTTAGCCGCATCGGTGAAAAACTTCGTCTTTTCCTCCACCTGTGCCACCTACGGGATTCCTGAGAAGATTCCCTTAACGGAAGACCATCCCCAGCATCCGATTAATCCTTATGGGATGACCAAACTCATGGTGGAAAAAATCCTGAGTGATTTTGATGCCGCCTACGGGTTAAAGTCCGTGATTTTCCGCTATTTTAATGCAGCGGGGGCCGATCCCGATGGGGCGATCGGGGAGGACCATGATCCAGAAACTCATCTGATTCCCTTGGTGTTACAAACTGCCCTGGGCCACCGCGAATTTATTTCAATTTACGGCACCGATTATCCCACCCCCGATGGTACCTGTATTCGGGACTATATTCATGTCAATGATTTAGCCTCCGCCCATATTCTGGGACTGGAATATTTATTGAAGGGGGGAGAAACCGATGTATTTAATTTAGGCAATGGCAGTGGGTTTTCGGTCAAAGATGTGATTGAAACCGCCGAAAAAGTCGTGGGGAAAGAGGTTGCTAAAAAAATAGGCGATCGCCGTCCTGGAGACCCTCCCGTTTTAGTCGGAAGCAGCGAAAAAGCTCGAAAAATATTAGGTTGGAATCCGGAATATTCCGACTTGCATGATATAATATCCCATGCTTGGCAGTGGCATCAACGGCGTCACAGTTAAACCGAGAAGCCAAAAAATTGGGGAATTAAAAATTTCTGAACAGGCAATTGATAATTCCCCTGATTACTAACCCTTTCTAACTACAGCAAACGGTGACCCTCAAACCCAAGAGAAAAATCCTAAAAGTTTCTGTTCTGGCCCCAGATTTAGCCGGAGGCGGAACTACGCGAGTTTTTTTAGTAGCCAGAGTTTTTCAGAAATTAAATTACCAAGTCAAAATTGTGGGATGTCAATTTGGAGAACAAATTTATCCTGAACCCCCTGCTGATATTCCTGTTTATTCCATTCCGGGTTTTAATTATCCACAAATGTTGGATTCAGCCCATAAAATTTTAGATGAAATTGACGGAGATTTGGTCTGTGCTATAAAACCTCGACCTACAAGTTTCGGGATTGCCCTCCTCAATAAAATTATTAAACAAAAACCGGTCCTTTTGGACATTGATGATTGGGAGATGAGTTGGGAAGGAGGAGATGCTTGGAAGTATCGTCCAAGTCTCAGGCAATTAGGAAGAGATATTTTGAAATCAGAGGGTGAATTAAGAAAGCCTAATCATCGATTTTATTTACAAAAAATGGAAAAATTAGTGAAATTTGCTAATGCCATTACCGTAGATACAAAATTTCTGCAAAATCGCTTTGGCGGCACCTATCTTCCCAATGGCAAAGATACTTCATTGTTTGATCCGGCTCAATATAATGCTGAAGTCAGTAGAGCGCGTTATGGCCTTTCTGAATATCGAGTTTTGATGTTTCCTGGAACGGCAAGACCTCATAAAGGTCTTGAGGATGTGTTGCAAGCACTTGATATCTTAAACCAACCCGATTTTAGGCTCGTCATTGTGGGGGGCAGAAAACCCGATGACTACGAGGATCAACTCCTGAAGCAGTGGGAACGGTGGATTATTAAACTACCGAGGTTTCCTCTCGATGCCATGCCAGAGGTTATAGCTGCCGCTCATTTGATCGTCGTTCCACAACGAGATGCCCCCATCGCTGTAGCACAGTGTCCTCTGAAACTATCCGATGGTATGGCAATGGCAAAACCGATTTTGTCTACGAAAGTCGGAGACATTCCTGAAATGTTAGGGGATACAGGTTATTTGGTTGATCCGAATGCTCCCGAACAAATTGCCGAGCAAATCCAGTGGATATTTGAGCATTTGAATGAAGGCAATGAGCGAGGAATGAGAGCGAGAAAAAGATGTATAGAATACTACAGTCTTGATGCCATGTCCGCCATCCTCTCCGAGGCGATCGCCGGATTATAAGACCCCTCACCTACAGAGGCGGCTCAACGGTTCGTAATAGGGTCCATAATTTACGCGGGTTTTGCTCCTAAAACCAGTAAATTTTCAGACTGATCTTGACTTCGATCCTACCTGATTGATAGAATTTAAAGATATCCTTTTAAACTTAAAAACTAGCCGGAGAAATTCTCAACCAGGCTGGGGCCAAAGATGAGATGGATTCACTCAGGGAACTCCCAAATAAAAGTTCTGCATTTAACGGCAGGGACAAGGCACTCCCCTGTCCTGACCCGTCTTGAAAAGAAAATTTTATTTGTTGCATTCCGCTAAAGAAGAGGGTAGGGAAAGCACAAAACCCCTGAGCAGCTTTCTTTCGGGCTTACTGGGTAAATTTTTCAGGATTCTCCCCTCGGCCTTGACCGCTAACTACTAGCTTAATGTTATCCTTTCTTATGAATAAACTCTTCAGACTAAATCAAGGGTTGGCAATTCCTAAAGGATGGTTGGGAGTTGTTCTTGTATTGCTTTTGATTTTATCAGTATTCTTTCGCTTCGTTCATCTTGATGAAAAAGTGTACAGTGCTGATGAGGTCAGAAGTTTTTTACGGATTTCTGGATACACCAGTGAAGAGTTTGTAGCGCGATTTTATGATGGTAATGTAGTGACCGTTGCTTCTTTACAGGAGTATCAGCGTCCAACTTCTGAAAGAAATCTAGGGGATGCGATCGCCGCTTTAGCTGGAAATCCGGAACATCCACCCTTGTACTACTTGCTCGCCAGATTTTGGACCCAGTGGTTTGATAATCCAGTGGGAGCCCGAGTGTTAGCTGTTTTAATTAGTTTGCTGGTATTTCCGGCTGTGTATTGGCTGTGTTTGGAACTGTTTAAATCCCAATTCACCGCTTGGATAGC
>JAABSJ010000179.1 GCA_011390515.1 Oscillatoria sp. | reverse complement strand
CAAATGACAAATGACAAATGACAAATGACAAATGACAAATGACAAATGACAAATGACAAATGACAAATGACAAATGACAAATGACAAATGACAAATGACAAATGACCCCCCAACAAGAAGGGGAGGCCCATAAAAGACCTCCCCCTCATGCAGAGATGAAGTAGAAACTAAGCAGCGATCGCCCAATAAACCTTAGTAGGTTTCAACGTGCCAGCGATGCTCTTTTTTGAGTTGTTTTTGATAGTCTAACCAATCCACCCCTTGTTTAGAGGTAACCGCAGACATCCCCTCATCAATGCCGCCTTCCATACCTTTCAAACCGCAAATGTAGGTATGAGCATTGGGTTTTTGCAGCAGGTTCCAGATTTCTTCGGCGTTTTCCGCAATCCGGTCTTGGATGTACATCTTACCGCCTTGAGCATTCTGTTGTTCACGGCTGATAGCGTAGGTCAAGCGGAAGTTATCTGGGAACTCAGCTTGTAACTTTTCTAACTCTTCTTGGTAGAGAATGTTGGCACTGTAGGGAATACCGAAGAACAACCAAGCCAAACCTTTGAACTTGTAATCTTCATGTTGTTCCTTGAACATCCGCCATAAGAAAGCCCGGAAGGGAGCAATCCCGGTCCCGGTTGCCATCATGATGACGGTGGATTCTTCATCGTCAGGGAGCAACATTTCCTTCCCAACTGGACCCGTGATGGCGACATCATCTCCGGGGTTCAAATGGCACAAGAAAGATGAGCAAACCCCTTTAATGGTTTCGTTGGTTTCTGGATGCTGGTACACTAATTCACGGACGCACAGAGAGACGGTTTTGTCATCCTCATGGTCGCCATGACGAGTCGAAGCGATCGAGTACAAACGCAGTTTATGAGGTTTGCCTTTTTGGTCTTCTCCCGGAGGAATAATCCCGATACTTTGACCTTCTAAATAGCGCAGGTCCCCAGCAGAAAGGTCGAAGGTCAAGTGTTGAACTATACCACTTCCACCTTCTCTGACGAGGGGTTCATTGCTAAGGCACTTACCAATATAGGGATTTTTGGGCTTGTAGATATTAACAGGAATATCGTCGTTTTTTGCCTTTTTCGCCTTGGTTTCAGTCATTGGCTTGCTGGGTTGAGCTTCCGTATGGGGCTGCTCGTGACTGACGGTGGGAGTGCTGTGACCATTGCTCGTCCCTTCTTCGCCCAGAGGACGAATGCTGACAATTTGTCCACCCATCCGCGTGATCCGACGCATTTCTTGGTTCATGCGGTTGTACGGTACCGTAATAAAGGTACTGCCACTGCGACGAATCGGGTTAGTCATCGCATCACTCTCGTCAGTTTGGCGCAGACCCACTACTTCATATACGAAAAAGCGGTTACCAGATTCTGTATTCACTGTAACGCCTGCGGCGCTGGGATTGTACATAATGTTAATGGCTCCAAATCAAAGAATTGTTTTCCGGCAAGGGGTTGAGAGGTTCCGGAGGCTGACTCTGAAAGCCAGTTGCCGATCGCAGAACTCGGCGATCGCCCTCTCTTTTTCCGTTGTCCGGTGATGATTATCCCTTTATCCTGTCGATGAAGGGATCTTTAAAAACACTATTACTAGATTACAGCCCGATGTCCCCGTACTGAACTTGTGCCGAAGAAAGCAAGGTTTCAGGCGTCCATTAGACTTCTTACAAAAATCTTTAAAGCCCCCCTTGGGAAGGGGGGTTGGGGGGATCAATCCGGACTTTTGCAAGAGGTCCATTGAGGGAACTGGACCGGGATCAGGGGCGGTCCACCCTTTGATGGGCTCACTCCCATGCCCCATGCCCCATGCCCCTACTCTGAAGAGAGGGACATCCAGGGGCTTGATCCCGGGACTGTGAACTCAGGGGCATCAAGGGGCTAAATCTCGGACAAAAAAACTTTTGACAATTCTCCAAAATCATGAGATATAAGGCTTAGGGCAAATCATGATCCCCGATCGCCAGCCCGTTCTGGACCAGGAGGATGGACTCAATTGAGTAAAGTTACACGCTGTATGTCAAGATAGAATCAATTTTATTGTCTTTTAATACGCAATAAACCGTAGCATAGGTACAAAGAGCAAGATCGATAGAGGGAATCTATGACCAGTAAGCCGGAAAGCGTGGTTCTAATTGGTGTTGCCGGAGACTCCGGATGCGGCAAATCGACATTCCTGCACCGACTAAAAGACCTATTTGGAGAAGAACTGATGACGGTCATCTGCTTGGATGACTATCACAGTTTAGACCGCAAACAGCGGAAAGAGCATGGGGTCACAGCGCTTGACCCGAGAGCGAATAACTTTGACTTGATGTATGAACAAGTCAAAGCCCTCAAGAACGGGCAGGGGGTTGACAAGCCCATCTATAACCACGAAACTGGCATGATCGATCCACCTGAACGGGTGGAACCGAATCACATTATCGTGATTGAGGGCCTGCATCCCATTTATGATGAGCGGGTGCGCTCCCTGCTCGATTTCAGCGTCTACCTCGATATCAGTGATGAGGTGAAGATTGCCTGGAAAATTCAACGGGACATGGCAGAACGCGGTCACCGTTATGAAGATGTTTTAGCATCCATTAACTCCCGTCGTCCTGACTTTAGCGCCTACATTGAACCGCAAAAAGCTCATGCGGATGTGGTCATCCGGGTGTTACCGACTGAGTTAATCCCTGATGACAAAGAGCGGAAGGTTCTGCGGGTGCAGATGATCCAACGGTACGGGGTTCATGATATGGATCCGGTTTATCTGTTTGATGAGGGTTCGACGATTAAATGGACGCCTTGTGGACGCAAACTCACCTGTTCCTACCCAGGGATCAAAATGGCATACGGACCGGATGCCTTTGAGGGTCATGAGGTCTCGATTTTGGAAGTAGACGGTCAGTTCGAGAATTTAGAGGAGATGATCTACATCGAAAGTCACCTCAGTAACACATCTACTAAGTTTTACGGTGAGTTGACCGAACTGTTACTACAGCACCCCACCTATCCGGGTTCTAACAATGGCACTGGTTTGTTCCAAGTGCTCACGGGTCTGAAGATGCGCGCCGCTTACGAGCGCTTGACTTCCAATGAAGCAAAAATAGCAGCGAAGGTGTAAGAGTTGCTAGTTTGAAATTCCAGCCCATCAATCGACGCGAGCAGCTAATCCTAGCTTCTCGCGTTTTTTTGGGGGGTTAATAGGGCGGCAATAAGCGCCGAAATCCGTGCAGAATCACCACGACTAAGAAGAACAAATTCCTCGGAATTATTCCAATTCCATACAGTGCCAGGGGAAGGGGACGTTCCGGGGTGCTGCGATCGCAAACTTGCCCTAATCGATAACCCAAGTCTCTCATCAAAACAACGGTTCTCGGCCATTCCCATAAATCATTAATCCAGGTTTCAGGAATCCCGTTCTCTCCAACCCCAGCACCCATAATGGCACCCAATATGGCAGCAGTGGTGTCCGTATCCCCGCCACAGCGCACGATTTCTATCACCCCCTGGCGATAATCTGTCCGGTGAGTCAACCAGGCATGGATCACCACCGGGACCGTGTGATAAATGTAGCCACTGACTCCTTTTCCCAGTCCCAACTGGAGGGCAAAGGTTGGGGTATCCTGACCCTGTGTAACACTGTCACAAGCTTGTTGGATCAAGTGCAAAAATTCGATCGCCTCGTCAGGGAGACTCTTTTCTAGGATTTGATAATAATCATTGCCAGAAATCACCCTTTTTTGACTGGCACAATAAGCGGCGATCGCCACAGCTATTGCTCCATATTCTGCCTTGGGGTCCGTATGAGTCAATCGAGTAGAGGCCCTGACGAATTCCTGCAACTTGGGCAAATCACTGCCATAACAAACCCCAATGATGGCGCTTCTCATCGCCGGACCATTTCCAGCAGAGAAGACTCCAGACTGGGGAAATCCTAACCACAACTTGGCGATCGCCCTCAAGGTAGCAAAACCTACACCTGCCGGTAAAGCCACCAACCACCATCGCAACCGCCAAGCTAACGCCTTGGTAAATCGCCGGACATCCCCTCCAGAAACCACCAGAG
Organism: Oscillatoria sp.; assembly: GCA_011390515.1. GTDB lineage: Bacteria > Cyanobacteriota > Cyanobacteriia > Cyanobacteriales > Laspinemataceae > Laspinema. Next base: position 8,531 of record JAABSJ010000179.1, on the reverse strand, counting down.
ATTGCGCCACCATCCAGGTATGTTCCGTGTCATCGGAAACCATGCCTTTACCGAAGAAGAAATGATACCGCGTCAACCGGGAATTAATCCGCCCTTGCCGTTGTCTGGATAACCCTTCCCAGGGAAGTCCAAACGCATCTCCCACCGCAGTTCCTAAAATACAGCCGATGATTGCTTCAGTTTTTAAGGTCATAGTAGATCCCTGGAAGTCTATAAAAACCCGCAGGCTGAAGCCTGGGGCTATACGGACAAAGCCCGCCTGCGCGGGCTGAAGAGTAAAAACGACTGAACTCCGGATTTGGTATAAACTGGCCTTTTCACGGCATGGGGACGCTCGTTCCTGCCGTCATTTAAGACTCAAGCCGATCGCCGATATTCCACCCTTAGTTGTTTTATTGTATTATCTTGGTCAAAAAATTCGTGCCGTTCTATTTCTGTGAGTCCCCAGTTCTCAAATTCGGCGAGGTCCCGGTCCGACAGGGGCCAAGGGGGACCCTCGGGTTGGCTGTCGTTGTCGCGATGGCGGGTAATAATTAGCAGGGTTCCTCCGGGGGCCACTAAGGCGGCGATCGCCTCGATGACTTGCGATCGCACGTTGAGGGGTAACGCTTGAATATTCCGACAGTCTTCGACTAAATCAAACTGTCCCCGCCATGCTGGATCTAAGTTAAAGAAGTCCCCCACACAGTAATTCACCGAGGAATCGGGAAATCGTTGACGACACCAGGCGATCGCCGTGGGAGAAATATCAAAGGCGGTGACATCAAATCCTCGGGCGGCTAAGGTTTCCGCATCATCGCCTAATCCGCATCCCGTGACTAAGGCAGAACGACTCTCTGGGGAAAGGGGGCGATCGCTTAACCAACTTTCCAGGACCGGATGGGGGGTCAATTTTGCCCAAGGCACTTGTCCCGCATCTCCTTGGGCTTCGGCATATAAAATATCAAACCATGCCGAGGGGTCCGATTGCGCTAGGGATTGATTCGCTAATTTTTGGACTTTTTCGCGCAGGGTAGTCGGTTGTTGTTCAAACATGAAGCTAATTTTTTCAGAATGAATTGAGGAGACACTCTCGGGCGACTCCTCAGAAGGCACTTTAAGTTTATTATTCCTTAACGGAGGATGGGGGAGATGTTCGTAGTAACGACTTTAGTCGTTACCGCGTTACTTGGCGAATGCCAAGTAACGCTCCCATGTCCGGATCCTCCAGTTTCCAAACAGGTGCTTAAGCCCCTTATGGTGAGTGTCACAGATTCAGGTAGGAAACGACTGAAGTCGTTACTACGAACTAAGAGAAGAACGACTGAAGTCGTTACTACGAACTAAGAGAAGAACGACTGAAGTCGTTACTACGAACTAAGAGAAGAACGACTGAAGTCGTCACTACGAACATTTCCCATCTCTCCTATCCCTCCCATCAACCAATGACCAATGACAAATGACCAATGACAAATGACAAATGACCCAACTACGCCGATCGCTGTTGGTTCAAAACATCGTAAGCATAAGCAAAATCTTCAGTGGTAATCCGGATTTGGGCGGGATCGCTCATGCCGATCGCCCGATAGCGACGGATGGCTTCTACGGCGGCGCGATCGCCTAATAGGGCTAAATCTGCTCCATTCCAACCCTCCGTAACCGTTGCCCAGTGAGACAAATCCACCTCGGATAAGGGACGTTCCTGATTGTGGACTTGCAAGATTCCTAAGCGACTGTCTCCATCGGGTAAATCCACCATCAGTTGCAAGTCGAATCGTCCCGCCCGCAGGAGGGCGGAATCCATTGCCTCGGGGCGATTTGTCGCCCCAATGACCAGAATATTGGCCCCGGTTGCCAAGCCGTCTAGTTCCACGAGTAACTGTCCAACCACGCGATCGCTGACACCCGAATCCCCCGTATGCTGTCCTCTGGCGGGGGCTAAGGTATCGATTTCATCAATAAACACCACACAGGGCGCTGCTTGGCGGGCTTTGGTAAATAATTCCCGAACCGCTTGTTCACTGGCCCCCACCCATTTACTGAGTAATTCCGGTCCATTGATGCAGATAAAATTCGCTTTTGCTTGGGAAGCGACGGCTTTGGCTAACAGGGTTTTGCCCGTTCCTGGAGGCCCCCAGAGCAGAATTCCCTTGGGCGATCGGGCTTTGGTTTTTAAATACAATTCCCGGTTAATCAGTGCCCCTTCTACCGCTTCTCGCAGGGTCTGTTTAATGCTCTCCAATCCGCCAATTTCCTCCCATGAAACATGAGGAGATTGCACTTCCACAGACCGCAAAACTGCGGGTTTTACTGCTTTTAATGCTTCTAAAAAATCCTCCTGCTGTACCGTCATTGTCTCCGGAATATCCGCCTCAATAGAAGGCACTTGACGACGTAGGGCAGTATAGGCGGCTTTTTGACAAACCGCTTTCAAATCTGCCCCCACAAATCCGTTGGCTAATTCAGCAATTTCAGCTAACTGTACTGTTTCATCTAAAGGCATTGCGCCGGTGAGAATTTCTAAGATTTCCAACCGTCCGGCACAGTCGGGGACTCGAAACTGCACTTCGCGATCGAACCGTCCCGGACGACGCAAGGCAGGATCGAGGGCATCCGGTCGATTTGTAGCAGCGAGGACAATCACCCCTTGAGTTTGAGCAAATCCATCCATTAAGCCTAATAATTGGGCCACCAAGCGTTTTTCGACCTCTCCCTCAACCTGAGAGCGATCGGGCGCTAAACTGTCAATTTCATCAATAAAAATAATACAAGGCGCACTATTCACCGCTTGGTCAAAAATAGCCCGCAGTTTTTGCTCCGCTTCTCCGTAATATTTACTAATCACTTCGGGCCCAACTAAATCAATATAGTTAACGCCCAATTCTGACGCTAAAGCGCGAGCCGTTAAAGTTTTCCCCGTTCCCGGAGGTCCAACTAACAACACCCCTCGGGTCGGTTCTAATCCAATTTTTTCTAATAATTCGGGACGTTTTAAAGGCATCCCAATCAGTTCTTTCAGTTCAGCTAAAACGTCTCGAAGTCCGCCAATATCTTTCATCGAAGACCCCGATTTTTTAGGCTTCGACACCCCGGGATTCGGGGATGTAAAATTTGACCCGCCACCCGTGGAACGAGGACCTGTCGGTGAACGGAATGGACTGGCATCTACAGAAACCCCACCCGTCGAGACTCCCACATTCCCAGTCCGGGGAATCGCCCCAGTACGGGGTATGCTACTAATCGGACGAGTACGGAACTGCATATCTGCCTTGAGTTCTCCAGTTTCTATTTTCTCTTCCAAGGTTTTTGCCAGTTCCAATAACTGCTCAAACCCTTTAAATAAATCGTTCATGAATAACTCTCCTTAATCATTAACAGTTCCGTTCTTTACCCGATTATTTGGGGTATAAAATGCAGTAATTTACCACAGTTTGCTCTACCCTAAGATATGGAGAAAGCCCCGGACTTGTTTAAGGGAGGTTACTTTTAATCTAACGATTTATCCCTTAAATAGTAGACCTCTTGCAAAATTCTTTAAAGCCCCCCTTCTTAAGGGGGGTTGGGGGGATCAATCCTTTTTTTTGCAAGAGGTCTAGTCTTCCTCCCAAGGCTGATTTTAGAGGGCATGGATCCCTATATCCCAAGGTGTAGAGTTGTTTACACTAAATCTTAGCATTTTTTGAAACCCCCTCCCCCCTCGTATCATGGCAGAGCCATGATATGCACTCTCTGCGGCTCTGCCGATGGGTTAAGTGTTATACAAAATCCCCTTCCGGTCCCCTCCCCTTAGCAAGGGGAGGGTTAGGGTGGGGTTCTCTTGACTTGGCTTTGCCAGTCAAGAGGAATGAGTGGGTGGAGGGTCTCCCGTGAGATGGCGATTCCCTACGGGAGACCCCACCCTAACCCTCCCCTTAGCAAGGGGAGGGGACCGGAAGTAAAAAGCCTACTCTATACACCTCCCCCCTCGGATCATCGCTCTGCCGCCTGTACCCCATTGCCTATACAGCACGCTCACAATTCCCGATTAAAACAACAAATCAGCAGCCCCTTGAATCCGCTCTAAAGCCGATACAGAACGCGGCAAAACCGGCAAGCGAATCACCGTTTGTGCCGGGAATAATCCCCCCTCAATTTCACCCCCTTCACGATACCGATTATGCACCACATACCGTTGAGGCACTTCCATTGTTCGCAACGACTCCGTTAATCGCACCTGTTCCGACAGAATCGCCGTTTGGGCTTGAATTACTCCAATAAATTCCGTATGTTTGGCATCTTTTAACTGCTTCTGTGCTTTAACAACTTGTTGCCGCAACGTTCGCAATCGTCCCATGAATTCCACTCGCCCTAACACATTTTGATATTGAATCCATAATTTAAAAATCCATGCTAACCAATCGGATAAAGCCGCAGGCATTTCTAAAAACCGCAATAAATGACCCGTTGGGGCCGTATCTAAAATAATTAAATCCTGTTCGTTCCGGTTTAATAAATCAAACACTTCAATCAAGGAAAGCATCTCATCGATTCCTGGGAGAGCTTGGGCAACCAGCATCCGCCATGCTTCCGGAGTATAGGCGATTTTGATGTTTCCCGGGTTCGGCCCTTCTCCACTCATCATTTCTGCTAATTCCCAGAGATAGTTCTCGCGGAATTGTTCCAAAATCACCTCAGCATCAATTTCTTGCCCGCTTAAATTATTCGTGATTTGCATCGGGGTATGTCCCAACTCTTGACCGAAAGCATCTCCTAAAGAATGGGCAGGATCGATGGAAATGACTCGAATTTTTTTGTCCGGATAGCGCTGCGCCAATCCCCAGCCTAATGCAGCGGCAACGGTGGTTTTTCCCACTCCTCCTTTCCCTCCAATTAAAATTAATTGGCGACCTTCGGCGATAAAATCGGGGAAGCTGGGAGGCACTTTTTCCGGCCATTGCACGATCGCCTCGGGACCCAATTTCACCTCCTCCAGGGCTTGTATTTGGGGAATCAGGGCATCTAGGGCCTCTGCACCCAAGGGTTCTGTAGCTTGTTGCGGGAGAATAAAAACCGGGTGATTCCCGGGGAGTTGGAGGAATTTTTGGAGTAATTGTTGTTGTTCACTATAGCGGTCTAAATCCGGTTCGGGATTGAGGGCAATTTGGTTAATGAATAAACCCTGACAAGGAATCAATAATTCCTCCAAACTGGTGATAAATCGCCCAGTTTCCAATAAACTCATCGGTTCGGCGATCGCCACCACTAAGCAAGCGGTAAAGCTATCATCTTGCAGCAACGCTCTCCCTTCGTTTAAATCAGATTTCAAATCAACCAAAAACTCATCGACTTCATCGGGGGTATAGGTTCCTCTAAAGGTTTTAGACATCGCCCGATGTTTTTCTTGGAAGAGTTCCAAGGAATTTAACACCACATCTAAGAAATCTTTGATGCCTAATAAATTTAAGGTATGACCGGAAGGAGCCATATCCACCACAATTCGGTCTACGACTTTCTCCGTTAGCAATCGTTGAATTTCCAGCAAACCCATGATTTCATCTAATCCGGGCCAGTCTAAATCCCACACTGGGGTTAAATCTTCTCCCTCCACAAAACTGCCCCGTTCTACTAATAATTCTAAGAATTTGCCATATTTGGCTTTAAAGTCCCCCAAGAGTTCTTTGGCATCAAGCGATCGCACGCTTAAATTCGGCAAGTCCGGTAACCCTGTGGCGGCAGTGGTTACGGGAAGCTGCAACACATCCCCTAAAGAATGCGCTGGATCGGTGGAAATTAATAAGATAGACTCTTGGGGAAAAAGTTTAGCCCATTCTCGGGCAAAAGCACAAGCAAGGGTGGTTTTTCCCACTCCCCCTTTGCCACTGAATAGCGCAAGGTGAAGGGAGTTGTACTGGGTAATCGAAGTGAGTTTTTTATCGGTTATATTCATAGAGATTGCTCCCATTCCGGTTTCTTAATCTGCTTATGATTATCCCATTGTTCAGCCATCACCGATCGCCCAATTTACCCAAGCGGTATTTCCATCAGTTCCCATCGGGCCCCCAGAATCCGTCCGCGATCGCCTACCCAGTCCCCTTCCCCTTCATTCAAGGGATAATAGGCGATTAACCCCGGTTCATCTCCTTGCAAGCGCTGGGTAAAATCGTTCTGAATTTCCACCTCAGTTCGCGCCACCCGCCAGAGTCTCACCTCAGCAATTTGACCGGCAAAAAAGCTATCCCGGTTTCCAAAAACCTGGGATTTCCCTAAGTAATACTCTCCCGGAGTCTGCTGTAATCGTTCCGGTGCCGGTTGAGTGGCAAACCATTCGCCGTTGCGGTAAAAGTGATAGAGCGTTCCCGCCTTCACCCAAGTGACATGAACCCACTGCTCTTTGCTGGCAAAGAAGTTCAGTAAAACATTGCTATCAAGGGTTGTCACCCCTAACCCTCGGGCGTGATACTGCAAGGCGCGATCGCCAGGACACAATGAGAGTCCCAGTTGATCCTCAGATTTTCCGCCCTTACTGAGAATACCATGCCACCGTTCATCGTCCAAGGTTGCCGGTTTCACCCACAGGGACAGGGTAAAAGTGCGATCCATCTCCCCAAGTTCAGGCAGGATAACGGTATCATCCTCTCCATCAAACGTGAGGACCGATGACAGAACGTGGGGGAGGGGGAATTCCGGTTCCTGCATGGCGATCGCCACTTCCTCACTCTGCCATGTCGCCCCCCGAATTGTCCCGTGATTGGGTCGATTCGCCCTATCCTGAACCCGCGTCCCCTCCCCTTCATTTAACGGCCAATAATACCGCAATCCAGGCTCCTCTCCCGTGACACCCTGCTGCAAATTCTCCTGAATTTGTTCCTCGCTGAGTGCTACATTCCAGACTTGAATATCCGACATTTGCCCCCGAAAGTGCGCCACGGAATTCCCGATTCCCAACTTACCAAACCAATAGGTTGTATTATCAGTATAGAACCGTTCCGGTGCAGATTGGGTAGCAAATAATTTGCCATTGCGATAAAATCGATACTCGGTTCCCGCTTTCACCCAGGTGAGATGCACCCAGTCGCCTTCAGAACCGGCAAAAAAGTTCAATAACGGTGCTGCATGACGCCGGTTGGGGGAAGATGGCTCAACGGTATGATAGTATAATGTTTGTTGATAGTCAACCCCCCACAGTTCCGGTTTAAATGCCGAGGGCCACCAGCGTTTGCCCATGATTCCATAGGGGTTTGGGCCTACATTCGCAGGTCGGAGCCACAGAGAAATCGTAAAGGTGGTATCATTCTCAAAAGGGTCTTCGACTTCGATATAGTTTGTTCCTCCGGCAAAGCATAAGACGGGCCGGGATTCCTCGTTTGGGGAACTATCACTAATTGTATAATTCCGGGAGTTAATGGGAGACCTAACCCCCCAACCCCCTTCCCTAAGAGGGGAGGGGGAGCTAGAAAGCCCCTCCCCTCTGAGGGGAGGGGTTTGGGGAGAGGTCTCTTTCGGGTTGCCTTGTCCCCAGGTGGCCCCGATGATGTTCCCCCAGTTAGCACATTTTGCTCCATCGGAGGCGATCGCCCCATTACCCTCATTGAACGCCCAGTAATGGGATAATCCCGGTTCCTCTCCGGTTAAGGGACGATGCAAATCATGGCGAATTTCTGTAGCAGTTCGGGGGACTTTCCAGACTCTCACATCCCGAATTGCCCCCGCAAACCCATGTTCTCCCATCCCAATCAGCGCTTGGGATTGATGCAAATAGAAGCGATCGGGTGCCGGGTGGATGGCATATAACTCGCCATTGCGATAAAACCGATATTCTGTTCCAACTTTGACCCAGGCAATCTGTACCCAGCGATCGGTTGTTTCAAAAAATCCATCGAGGGTATTATGATATCGACAAGTTCCTGCTGCATCAAAGGAATCGTAATACAATCCTCCGTTTGGGGCAATTCCTAGTTGCAGGGGAGGTAAATGTTCTCCGGAATCATTGCTGAACAACCCACACCAACCCTGATCTAACAATGCCGGTTTAACCCACAGGGATAGGGTAAAGGTTCGGTTATTTTTAAAGGGCGTTTTAATTTTTACACTGCTATTAATTCCATTGAACATTAAAGCAGACTGGAAGGATTTCGCGGCAGGGACAGATTCTGTTTCCGGTTCTTCCAGAGTTGGAGATATTACCGGCAGTTCCGTTGGTTCTTCTGTTTCTGAAGTTACGGCATCTGTAACATCGATGCCTAAAACATCCGGTTCGGTGTCAATGACTGGCGATTCTCGAATCGCCTCTACATTATTATTTATCGGTTCATGGGCGATTTCTGAGTCGGGAAGGACTGGCGATTCTCGAATCGCCTCTACATTATTAATTAGGGGGTGTTCTTGCTCTAAAACATTCGGTTTGGGGTCAATGACTGGCGATTCTCGAATCGCCTCTACATTATGATTTATCGGTTCATTGGGGATTTCTGATTCGGGAAGGACTGGCGATTCTCGAATCGCCTCTACATTATTAATTAGGGGGTTTTCTTGCTCTAAAACATCCGGTTTGGGGTCAATGACTGGCGATTCTC
>JAABSJ010000178.1 GCA_011390515.1 Oscillatoria sp. | reverse complement strand
CGCAATGCTTGCGCCCTCCGGAGGGCGCAAGCATTGCGCCCCTACAAATCAATACACCTTGCTAGGTCCTTTAGGGCTATGGCGTTCCCAGTGGTGTTGGCGCGGGGTTAAGCGTTACTTGAATCACCTGGAATTATTGTAATCTGGGACAAGGAGGCTGAATAAATGGCTTATTTTTATTCGTTGCGGGGTTGGTTGGAACTCGAAGAAGAACAGTTTGAACAGGCAATCTCTTTGGTAAAGTCGCTCCAACTGAGTCATGAAAAAGATACAAAGGCTGGACTCTATTTACAGGGTTGGTGTTGGGGAGAATCCCCGGTGAATTGGACTCGGTATTTATTTTATGGTGCGGATGTCACAGCAGAAGGTTTAGAGTTGTTCGAGGATACCTTATTCAAACTGCGGGAAATGGATTTGGACCTGTCCGGTTATTTTCACGCTGAGGGGGAAGACAGTGAGAAAAAAGTTATTTATGAGGTGATTGACAGTGAAGTATTTGTCCAGGAGGAAGTATTTGTCCAGGAGGAAGTATTTGTCCAGGAGAAAAGCAGTATTTTGATGGAAGTTCAGTAGAGAAAAGGCAATAAAGATAGCTTAATTTTAATGTAATCAGAGGAAAATTCAATGGTACTTACATTGGATGCCACAAATTTGGTTTTAAAAGATGTACATCGCTTGTTAAAACTGCAAAGACGGCTTAATGATTCTTTCACCTCATTGCTATCTTTGCACCCCGTGACAGAATCGGAACAGAATGCTTTGGCAGAAATTCGGCAAACTTTTGAAAGTTACTATGAAGCGGGTAAGATTTTAGAGGGCCAAATTCAATTTTTATTCATTTCTCCTTTAATGTGGCTGTCTGGGTTTCACCATCCTCAGATTAAAATTAGTCTGGAAGTGGGAATCGCTGATATTGATATCGAAGATGCTGAGACCAAAATTAAGGGTCGAATGGATATTTTAGCGGCGACTCGGAGTCGAGAGGAGGCAACGGTTACTGCTTTATGGGTTTTGTTAATTGAATCAAAAAATAGCAGCATTGATGCTTCAGAAGGGTTGGCACAGTTACTTACTTATGCTTACACAGGATTAACTCATCAAGATTCGGTTTGGGGAGTCACAACGAATGGTATGGATTATCAATTCGTCTGGGTTCAAAAAGGTGAACCTCCTACCTATCAACTCTTTCCCAAGCTGAGTTTACTCTATCCAGAACAGTCTATTCAGTTGTTGCAGGTGATGAAGGCAATTTGTCAGCAGCATCTTGACGCTTGATGTTGGGACAAGGCACTCCGGGGTCCTTTGTTTCATTTTGTTGAATGTTGAGAGGGTTTTACATGATAAAACAGTTACTTTCACTTGAGCCTACAGGAGGCAGAGCCTCCTATTAGGCATTACTATAGCAATCCTTGCGTGCCGTTATGGAAGACGTCGGCGGCCCCTTTCTCGTCGGCGGCCCAGAACATCCGAGGGGACATCGGGTGAGGTATAAATCATTTAGGATTGCTATAGGGCGTCGGTAAAGTAAAGGTTAGAAACCTGGTTTCTGTCCTAATCTGTTGCTAATCACCCACATTTTAGGTAAGAAACCTGGTTTCTTGTCCGACGCTATCTACTACTGTACCGGCGTCCTAGGCAGAGCCTAGTAACGAGATGGAATAAGATTAAGATTTCTCTACCTATAGGGTCAGGTCATGCGCTCTCTATTTATGCTAATTTAAGGTTAAAGCATAAGGCTGATGTGAACATCATTATTAAATTACTGCTTAAATGAGTCTAAGGCAAATTGAATTGTTTTTACCGAAAGAGAGTGCTGAAAAAGTAGAAGACTTGCTGCAAGAGCAGTCGGTTGAGGCGATTTGGCAGAATCCGATTTCGGAAAAGGAGGTTTTGGTTACAATTATCCTGTCTTCTCAACAAGCTGAGGAGGCGATCGATACATTATATTCTCATTTCTACTCCTTAAAGGATTTTCGGATTATTCTGTTGCCGGTTAGTGCCTATGTACCTCATTCCTCAGAGTCTGACTCATTGGATGAAGCAGATAATAACCCCTTGCCCGAGGTGGAATTAGACCCCCAGGGATCGCGGCTGAATCGGCAAGAACTTGAGCAACAAATTGATCGAGATTTAGAGTTGAATCTTCAGCATATTGTCATGCTTTTGATTTCGGCAATTATTGCAGCGATCGGCTTGTTGCGCGATGATTCGACTATCATTATTGGGGCGATGGTAATTGCGCCTTTATTAGGTCCAAATATGGGGTTATCCCTGGCAACGACTTTGGGAGATATGACCCTAGCTAAAAAAGCATTACAAATTGGGGCATTTGGAATTTCTCTGGCCCTAATTTTATCTCTAGTTATTGGATTTTTTATCCCGATTAATCTGGATATTCCAGAAATTGCTTTAAGAACTCGGGTCCGGTGGTCCGATGTTTTGTTGGCATTCGCGTCGGGAATTGCTGGCGCATTATCTTTTACTTCGGGAACGATTAGTGGACTGGTGGGGGTGATGGTTTCTGTTGCTTTGCTGCCGCCTTTGGTGACGTTTGGGATGTTGCTGGGTTCGGGACGTTGGGAGGCGGCTGTTGGGGCGATGTTACTATTTTTGACGAATTTAGTTTGCTTGAATTTAGCCGGGGTTTTGACCTTTTCGGTGCAAGATATTCGTCCGGGGGAATGGTGGTTGGCTTCTAAGGCTCAAAAAGCGACGAATGCCGCTTATTTTCTCTGGTTTGGTTTGTTGTTTGTGGTAATTACCAGTATTGTGTTTTGGAGAAGAACCCATTGGGTTTAGGGGGGTCAGACTCTGCTTGTGCGATCGCCGTCCTTCTAACCCACCCCCGCGACTCCGCATATCCGGGCTAAAACGAATAGTAACTAGGTTACATCTTTTACCGAAACGTTAGGGTAAAATTAGCGAAGAGTTAGCCCGGTATTTTTTTTAACGGACCCATGTGTTCGGGAATACAAATTAAGATTTGTTGCTCAGGGGGTTGCCAAGTTGCTGAGTCTTATAGAATAAAAGTATCTTCATCAAGACAAACATTATAAAAAGTCTTGAATCTGATGTTTTAACAACTTCCAGGAAATCAACCCTATATTCTATTCAGTGACGTATTATGCAAACCTTAATTTCTGAACCGCTACAACTCCCTATTCCTGAGTTATCCAACCCAGAAGACCTTCTGAATGCTTTACTCAAACTCCGTGAAACCGTTGAGAATGAGGGTCGAGAACTGTTTGAACAGTGGCGTCCGGGAATTCAAAGACGGTCATTTTTAATTAGTGGGCTGAATTTTGCCTATTATTTAGCGTTGCGAAGGCAGGATTTACGGGATTTACAAATGGCGTTAACTCCCTGGGGATTAACTTCTCTCGGACGCAGTGAGGCGCGGGTTTTGCCGAATTTAGATGCGGCGATCGCCACGTTAGGGGCGGTTTGTAATCGTGACTCCGCAACCTTACCGAAACGCCCTCCCTTACGGGCATTCTTCCGAGGCGATCGCATCCTGAATTATCGCGCCCGCGCCGTCTTTGGTTCCCCCTCCCCCAGTCGCCGCGTCCGAATTATGGTCACTCTCCCCACGGAAGCATCGGAAAATTATGAATTAGTCCGAAATTTACTCAATCAAGGCGCAAATTGTCTGCGAATTAATTGCGCCCATGATACGCCTGTGGAATGGGAAAAAATGGTGAATTTCATTCGTCGGGCAGAAGTCGAAACCGGCCATCCTTGCAAGGTTTATTTTGATTTAAGCGGTCCTAAAATTCGCACGGGCAAGTTAATTACATCGGATAAAAAAAAGCGCTTTTTTCCTGGCGATCGCTTTGTTTTATCGGCCAATAAACCCAAATCCCAAAAGGGAATGCCCAGTATTAGCTGTACCTTACCCGAGGCAATTTCGGCATTGAAAGTCGGCGCTCCCGTCTGGATTGATGATGGCAAACTTGGGGCGATCGTTGACTCTATTCTGCCCGATGGCGTTCTGCTGTGCGTCACCCACACCCGTCCCAAAGGGCAAAAACTCAAAACCGATAAAGGCATTAATTTTCCCGAGACAGTTTTACCCTTAAGTTCCCTCACCGATAAAGATTTACAAGATTTGGATTTTGTCGCCAAACACGCGGATATTGTCGGCTATTCTTTCGTGCAAACTGCCGAAGATATGCGGCGATTACAGCAGGAGTTAAGTCAGCGATCGCCTGAAAAAGCCCGCACTTTGGCGATCGTTGCCAAAATCGAAACCCAAGAAGCCGTCCACAATTTACCCGAATTAATCGTCCAAGGGGCCAGTAAACAACCCTTTGGCGTGATGATTGCCCGAGGGGATTTAGCCGTGGAGCTCGGTTTTCAACGGTTAGCCGAAATTCAGGAGGAAATTCTCTGGTTATGTGAAGCGGCACAAGTTCCAGTGATTTGGGCAACCCAAGTCCTGGAAAGCCTTGCCAAAACTGGGATTCCCTCGCGGGCAGAAATTACCGATGCGGCAATGGCGGAACGCGCGGAATGCGTGATGCTGAATAAAGGGCCGTTTATTTTGGAGGCGGTGCAGATTTTAGATGATGTGTTGATGCGGATGCAGGCGCATCAGTCGAAGAAGACGCCTCAAATGCGGGCATTGCGATCGTGGTAAGGGTCCCTCCTGGGTAAAGAGTGATACCCAATCGGTACTCTTGAGCCTGCGTAAGCAGGCTTCGTCCGTATAGCCCCACCCTTGAGGGTGCGGGTTTTTTGTGAAAAGAGTGATACCCAATCGGTACTCTTGAGCCTGCGTAGGCAGGCTTCGTCCGTATAGCCCCACCCTTGAGGGTGCGGGTTTTTTTCTGAAAATCCAAAAAAAAACGCCCACTGGGTGAGTGGGCGTTGCCATCAGGGTGCATCTACTCCATTTAATATAGCAGTGAGGGGTAATACCCCGCAAGCAGATTTACAAATCTTTACATTTAAGTTGGGTTTGGGAATTTGTAGTGAATTACACTGCTGCAATTTGCAAAATGGTCGATAAAAAAAACGCCCACTGGGTGAGTGGGCGTTGCCATCAGGGTGCATCTACTCCATTTAATATAGCAGTGAGGGGTGATACCCCGCAAGCAGATTTACAAATCTTTACAATTTCCCGGCTAAACTCTTTCGAGATGGGGGTTCTCATCGCCCTCCCCAAGACCGAAGTATTGGATCCAGCGTTAACCGGGGTCAATGGCGCAGGTTGTCAAAAATTTAGTGTTGCAAGAGACTCCCGGTTTCTGATTCAACTCCGAAAAGGAGTGGAGTTTTGAGGCGAAAACTGCGAGGCCCTGTTGTTAGCAGTAGTCCTAATGTTCTCCGTAAAAACCCTGAGATTTTTCTGTTTTAACAATCATTAAATTTTCAGGTAATCCTCCCAGAAAGAGGTACAATTGAGACGAGGAAAAATTTATGCGGTTTAATCTCAGCAGCTTCATGAATGGGTTGTCTTGCCCAATAGTGAGGACAATTTAAGGTGAAAGCCGGACTGCAAAGCCAATCCACATCATCATGGGGCGCAGACAGCGGTACGGGTCCAAGAGGAAGATTGAGGGTGAGGAGCACAATGCCCAACTGGGGTGATGAACAGAAGGGAGATCGCAGCATTTGAGGCGATCGCCCGTCCAGGGTGAGTCTTCATCCGGGCGAGTCCTGAGACTGGGTGGGATGAAGAGAAGAAAGAAGAATTGCTTGGACTTGCGGATTATTCGGTCTTTAAATCGTTGGGATTTGTCGATTTTTCCATGAAAAAATTAGCAAGAATTAGCAAAAAAGACGATGAATAAGAAAGGGTACTCTTGGGTGATAGTTCGGGGAATTTTAATTTGTTTCATTGCCCTGATTATTGCTTTTCCCTCTCAATTATTTTTGCCTCATAGTTACAGTTTGGGTGACATCGAGTCTCAACCGAACGAAACTGGCTGGATTAAGAAAAAGGGACGGGTCAATTCGGGGAGGAAATTTGGATTCAGCCTGAAAAAACAGGGGAAGAGAATGATAGATCGCAAAGCCTATGGGATTTTTCCCTTGGCGATCGCCGCAATTCCTCGGATTCGGGAAATCAGAGAAGACAGTCTGGGCATGAAATGGAATTTGTTGAAGCAAACCATTAATGCCACACGACAACTGTTATGGAATTTCTCCAAAGCCTTACAAAAGTTAGTGGAGAAACAATGGATTGAGGAACTTGTACCGAGTCCCAAAAAATAGAGGAATTGGGCTTGTCCCAAAATCCTATGAAAAACCGTTTTATACTAAATCCGGTTGCTAAAAACTTGTTTTCTCTGGATATTGACCCTGGGGAGGCGGGATTAATTCCTATAGCTGCACCCTTAAATTTGTCGGGTTTAGGGAGGATCTAATAGGTCCCACTGGCGATCGCAGAATTAGCCATTTTTACCAAATCTTCCGGTTTTCCGGCTTTAATTCCCATCTGATAGCGCGTGCCATTTTGGTCCCAAGTCATGGTAGAATCAGAGCAATTTGCACCACAAACCGCATCCATAAAATAGCCCGTGATTCCATCATCTAAGGGTACAGGTTTGCCTTCTAAATTTGGACTACTGGGGGAAATTTCTTCTCCCGAAACAGTCCCAAATCGACAAGCTGTTCCCCCATTGCAGTCCGGTGTTAACCCCAGGATTAGCTGGTATTGAGAAGGCGTTACTGTCTCAATTATAGCATAAACTGGAGTGGCACCATCGGGCCCAAAAATATAATCCGGCAGGAGAATGGGAATTTGAGTTTCTTGTTGAATTTGGGGCAGAATTGGCTCAAAAATGGGATTAGGAATTGGCGCTTGGGAAACGGGCGGATTCTGCGGTACAGATGGAATGGAAGGATTGGTATCCGTATCCCCAGGGGGAGAGTTCAGATCAGTTGGGGGACTGCTGGTACAAGCTGATAAAACCAAGAAACTCATACAAAGAACTGTTTTAAGCTGTGGCATGGTTAAGAGTGGTGGGGTAAACAATTAGGAGAAGGATGCGGGAGTGCAAACTGTTAGATTTTACCCCACAGGCGACTGAAATGGATAAATTTACAGATTCACCAACCCAACCCCCAGTCTCTTCTCCTTTCTCTGTTTACAAAAAACATCCCCACTCTCCGTTAAATTTTGCTATCCAAATCCGGATTAAAAAAAATTAACCTTTAAAAATCACACTTTGCCGACATAATAAATGGCACAAGTGGCTTAATTTGTTCTGATGTCCGTTACAAAAACGCTGGATAATCCCTTCTCGTTCAAACTGACTGAGTAATCGAGTAATTGTGACTCGGGAAGACCCGATGGTATCGGCAAAATCCTGATGAGTCATCCGTAAATTGATTAACGTTCCTTGATTGTTGCCCAGAGGATGACCAAATTCTGCGGACAGCCATTCCAATAAACTTAAAAAGCGATCGCTTACAGAAAGTTGATGAATGATGCTCAGAAATTTTTCACTTTTCCAAGCATGAACCAACAAGGCTTGTTGCAAATAACTATGAGGACCGATTTCGCTAACCTCGACGGGGGTTAAGCATTCCAGTTGATACGGGTTCATCTGAGATAATGGTTTGCCGACAATATCTCCCTCTCCCCAAAAGCCTAATGTGATTACTTTACCTTCCTCATTCCAGGTCATAGAACGGACTACTCCGGCTTCAATTTTCCATATTTTCTCTAGTTTTAGGGGCAAGATTTCTTTACTGTTGAACCGTTCGTCGGGTCGGGCGATTTTCCGCGTCTGTGATGTCAGAGAAAGTTGAGAGTCAATCAATGGAAGGGGACTGCCAACGGATGAATGGATGTTCATGTTAGTTCCTCAGTGATAACGGGGTAATCGGGAAATTTAGATTAGCCTGTAATTTAGACTTGATGACGGTAAAATTAGGGGAATTGCGCTCATCATTTAATACTCTCGTTTTTCCCGAGTTGTTTAATCAATTCCGGTCAGGTCACTGGACGCTATAATCTAAGTTGATAGCTTGGGTTTGGGACAGTTTCCCTTGTCTTAATAAGCGATTAATCGTGGGGGAAACGGGCATGGTTTGGCGACAATCTGGACAATACCAATACAACCCGTTTCGATTGATATAGCATTCCTTGCAGGATTTATACCTCACCCGATGTCCCCTCGGATGCTTTGGGCCGCCTGATGTTGGGGGTCGCCGACGTCTTCCACAACGGCACGCAAGGATTGCTATAGATCTCAGCTTTTTTCCCGAACAACAAGGACAGTTCATATTCTGTTGAGGAGTAAAGGCATGGGTAGGGAGTTGACCGATGACTCCTTGGGTGGATCCATGAATCCAGAAGAGTCAGGAAAATTTTAGTTGCAAAAACTTGTGAATTAATAACAAAGGAGCTTGCTCAGTTTTGTCAATGTAAGTTCATAAAGTTTTATGAAAAGGCCCCAATTTTCCTGGAAAAATCCCTAGGTTGCCGGGGATTTTAGGGAGATGGGGGCAAAAAGTCTAGCCCTGTCAAGGTGGTAAATTTAATGACGAAAAATCGTTATTTATTGTAGGGGAGCGAGAGTGATCGCCTGTCCAAGAGGTAAATTTGATGACGAAAAATCATTGTTTCTTGTCGGAGTCAATGCTTGCGCCCCAGGGGCGCAAGCATTGACTCCGACAAATCAATACACCTTGACAGGGCTAGGGCAAAAAGTCCCATTAAGTCGTCATAAACTCTATGAATTGATATAGCCTTTCTCATGTCCATAAGGTACAGCGATGGCGGCCCCAAACCGTCGGCGGCCCAGAACATCCGAGGGGATGCAAAAAAGTACATAATCAGTCCACCGAACCGCTATATAACTTGTGAATGATTCATCGATTTCAAGAAAGAGTTGAGGGCTATGTTAATTAAGAATAACTGGCAATAATTAAGACAGAGCCAGAAGACAGACCCCAACCCCCCAGTCATGGCAGGGACTGCCGGAACTGCCTTCCGGGACGATCGCCACCCGATCGCACGGATCGCGGTCTAAAACTGGGGCCGTTGCCTGCCAATCCAGATGAAATCCTAACTCGATATCGGCAACCGTATCGGGTTCCAGGGTCTGCAACTGCGCTTCCTCCTCAACGGTGATGATTTCCACGCGATCGCCAATCATTGAAGCCCTACCATAAAAATGATAATCATTCTTATCTTAGACCAAAAAGGCGATCGCCCTCAGTTGAGTCGTGAAAATAACCCAAGACGAGGCATTTTTGTTTCAATTTTCCCAACCAGAGACCCGATAGCGGATGATCACAAAGCAACTGTGACCCAGTTTTTAGACAAAATTGCGGTCCTTTAGGAGATCAACCGACGAGTGTTCGGGGAAATCCGGTTCAGGAGGGTCAGTCTGGACCGTTTCAATTTGGTTGCAACTCCCTCATCCCAAAACTGGGTAATTTGTTCGCCGACTTGTTGGGGATAGAAATAGTGAAAAAAGTAGCCCCCCTCGGGAGATTGCCAAAGGCGATCGCCATCTTTGAACCAAGGTTGCCATCCCTGCAATAAGCTGGGTTCAATAATCACATCATTTTGACTGCCGCAGACCAACAGGGGGACTGGCACACCTCCGGGAAACAACTGCCCTTGATGATACAAAGTATGCAGAGACAAAGACTGACTGAGCGCCCTATCAAACCGGCGGCGGATTTGTTGGACAATCGTCGGAGATTGGCATCCAAATATCTCATGTACCGTCCGAGTCAAAATCGCTGGGCGAGAATAAGGCAGCCATTGGAGTTGATTGTAATAGTAAGACTGCCAATCCACTGCGGGATCGACCCCCACAGAAAGTAACGTGAGAGAACGCACGGTTTCGGGATGACGACGGGCATATAGTAATCCCAGCAGACCCCCGGTGCCATGTCCGAGCAGATGAATCGGGCGATCGCCTTGGGTTAAATAATCATGGAGCAATTCTAAGGCAATTTCTATAGACATTGGCTCATCTTGGGTTTGGGAATATTCCCATTGGCCCACGGTAAGCTGTCGCGATAAAACCTTTAATAAAGGGCGATCAAAGACTTGTAGAGAAGGGCTAAAATTCAACCACAGCGCATCGGGAAATTGAGACATGATATCAGTTCCTTGTAATCACAATTAGAGTTAAGTCGCAAAGAAGGGCATCCGGATTCAAAGTCCCTCTCCCCCTGAGCTAAGTCGAAGGGTTGGGAGAGGGATTTAGGGTGAGGGCATCCGGATTCAAAGTCCCTCTCCCCCTGAGCTAAGTCGAAGGGTTGGGAGAGGGATTTAGGGTGAGGGCATCCACTCTTTTTGAGTTTCTATACTCCAAACTCACTCTTGAGTTGAGTCACCCAGGTTTTAATCCGGCCCTCGGTCAAGTCAGACTGATTATCTTCATCGATCGCTAGTCCGACAAACTTACCATTTTTAACTGCCTTTGAGCCATCAAAATCATAGCCATCCGTAGGCCAATACCCGACGGTTTTACCCCCCAGAGATGAGATTTTTTCCTCTAAAATCCCCATCGCATCCTGAAAATTATCAGCATAGCCCACTTGGTCACCGGATCCAAAGTAAGCCACTTTTTTACCACTAAAATCAATCGAATCTAGGTCTTCATAAAACCCTTCCCAGTCTGATTGAAGTCCGCCAATATTCCAAGTTGGGCAACCGACAATAATGCCATCATAATTACCAAAATCACTCGGGTCAGCATTACAAATTTCTTCTAATTCCACCACACTCTCGCCCCCGAATTCTTTTTGAATGAGTTCGGCTACGGTTTCCGTGTTTCCCGTTTGAGTGCCATAAAATAGTCCAATTTTTGCCATTGTATTTTGTTGTGAGCTTAGGGTTTGCAAATGGTTTTAGAAGACCGGGTTTCTGAACTGTCCAGTATAGAAGCCCGGTTCCTGAGTGCGATCGGCTAACCGGCTTTATACTTCCTCAATAGAAGGAGTCAAAGCCTGTTCAACGCGACGGAAATTAAATCCCATTGCGCGTAAGGCGTGCCAGAGATGCCCTTGGAGGAAGAAAAATGCCAGGAAAAAGTGAGAGTTTGCTAACCAAGACCGAGAAGTATGCTCCCCTAATGGCAACTTCACCGTATCCGCAAAATAGGGGGCAATTCCTAATTTGACTTCTAACGGAGAACCATAAAACTCCACGGGATAAGCCAGGGTATTCACCGCACAGAAGTAAGCGGCGACAAACCCAGCTAGGGCAATGCCTCCCAGGGAATAGGATAGAATCGCTTCCCCCGAGAAAATCAACACTTTTTTGGCCCACTTCAGGGGGGGGACTACAATGTGCCAAATCCCTCCAGCGATTAGCATTACGCCGACATAGATATGACCGCCCACCAGGTCCTCTAAGTTGTCAACTGAGGCAAAGTGAGTTTGATAGCCATAAATCACCCCTGGATTGAGGGTGGGTTCGCTCACCAGACGCACGGTTTGGGTTGCGGCATCGTATAAACCGCCCCAATACATGGCTTTGGCGACTAATAATAAGGCTCCTGCACCTAAAAATAGCAGGTGATGGCCTAAAATTAGCCCCAATTGTTTGGGGTCGTCCCATTCAAAATGAAATTTTTGGGCTTGACCCTTAGCCGTTTTCAGGTCTTCCGGTGCTTTGAAGGTATGGAACAATGCACCGGCACCGAGTACCCCTGAAGAAATCAGATGAACCATACCAATCACAAAGTAAGGGTAGGTGTCAACCACTTGACCGCCCTCACTAACACCCAATCCCAGGGTAGCCAGATGGGGTAACAAAATCAACCCTTGTTCTGCCATCGGGCGGGTGGGGTCGAACCAGGATATCTCGTATAAGGTGAAAGCACCAGCCCAAAAGGTGATCAGGGCTGCTTGGGCAACATGGGCGGCAATAAATAAGCCGGAAAGGTTGGCGAATCGGGCATTCCCGGCCCACCAGTCGTACTTGACGTTTGGATTGTCGTAGGTCTGCATAGGTTTAGATGCTAGAGAGAGAAGAGGCTCGTTATTGAACTTAATTCTCAATAGACCATAATCCTTATTAAAAATAATTGTCAAGTAAAAATTGTGAAGTTTTATGAAGAACTGCCCGTTTTCGGCGGATTTCCGACAAGGATAACCGGGCAGAATGCTTGTCTAGCTTGATTTTCAGGATTTTCAGGAATTTATAGTGATGGGCGGTGTTTAGGGGAAGGAATTGCTGGGAAGTCCAATTATCTCTAATAATAGTCAATAACTGAAGGAGACCTCTTCTAGGCGATCGGGGTAAAAACCAGTCGTCTGAATGGGGACCAGTCCCGGGATTGTCGAGTTTAATTGCCATTTGATACCGTGGCCGATTCAATGTTGGGGTTTATTTTCCAAACCCCAACTATCAGAGGGTTTTGTAGGGGTTTGGAAACTAAATACCCCCCATCAATACCTTCGCCAATTTAATGGTCAGTGGCCTCCTGGGAATGTTGATGGATACAGCCCAGGCTGGATAAGCCTTTCAAAATCTGACCCAATAAAACTGGGTCAGGTTTTTCCTTAAGCAGTTTTATGGTTTCTTCTGCATAACGGTATCCTCTACATTGACTTTTGAGATCCCGAACACTGGACAGAGGCCCCTTCTGGGTAGCCTTTAACAGATAAT
>JAABSJ010000177.1 GCA_011390515.1 Oscillatoria sp. | reverse complement strand
TATCCCCGTTTGTAGTAACGACTTCAGTCATTTCCGGAGTTCGTAGTAACGACTTTAGTCGTTTCCGGGTTGATGAACATGGACATCTAGCCTCAGTAGCGACAAGCGGAGGGGTTTTTGTAGCAAACGGCGTGGGTTTTAATCCTGCTGGTGTCGTGGGTTGACTACGAACTGGGGAGAACGACTGAAGTCGTTACTACAAACGGGGGAGAACGACTGAAGTCGTTACTACGAACTGAAGAGAACGACTGAAGTCGTTACTACGAACTAAGAAAGAAAACGACTGAAGTCGTTACTACGAACTAAGAAAGAGAACGACTGAAGGCGTTACTACGAACTAAGAAAGAGAACGACTGAAGGCGTTACTACGAACTAAGAAAGAGAACGACTGAAGTCGTTACTACGAACTTGGGAATTGTGATGGAGTGGTGACTTTAAATCAGGGTTAACTTCATGCCTTCTCTGGCTAGGAAGGCATCGGGGAATTCGGCTTGGATTTGAGATTCTACATCCGCTAGAAACTCATCATCATGAGAGGGGTCGTGATGAAAAATCACTAAATGTTTGACTCCGGCGGCTTTGGCGACTTTGATGCCTTCTTTCCAGGTGGAGTGGCCCCAGCCTATTTTGGGGGTGACGGGGTGATAGTATTCTTCATCGGTGTAGGTGGCGTCGTAGATGAAGATATCGGCATTCCGGGCGAGAGAGAGGACATTTTCATCGAGGCGATCGGGATAATGTTCGGTATCCGTACAGTAAACTGCGGTATGTCCTTGCCAGGTAACGCGATAGCCGATCGCTTCGCTGGGATGATTCAGATGGGCGGTCTCAATGGTGATATCATCAATGGTGACTACATCCCCCGGGTGTAAGTCGTAGAATTTCAACTCAGACCTCATGCCCTGAAGCGGAATGGGAAAGTTGGGATGCAGCATTTGGTCCGAGAGGCGCTGTTTCATGGTTGCACCATTGGGGGCAACGGCACCGTAAACATGAAAGAGATTGCCGGGGATAAAGGCAGGAACGAAGAAGGGGAAGCCTTGAATGTGGTCCCAGTGGGAGTGGGAAAAAAACAGGTGCGCCTCGACGGGCATCTGGGGCATTAAACTGGTGCCGAGGAGTCGCAAGCCGGTCCCGCCATCGAAAATCAGGCGTTTACCACCGACGCGCATTTCCACACAGGAGGTATTGCCACCGTAATGAACGGTTTCTTTTCCGGGTGTGGCAACGCTGCCACGCACTCCCCAGAAGTAGATAAAAAACGCAGAGTCCAGGCTGGTTTCCATAGAGACTATCCGATCGCAAGGCGGTGGGCTAGGTTTAGGGTAATAAGCAAAGGCGGGGTTTAGGGTAATTCCGCCTAAACGAGGCTAAAGGTATGCAATTCTTCATACCGTCGAACTTCCAACAGCCGGTTTTGCTCATCAACCAGAACAACCCGAGGCGAATATGTTGTAACTTCTTCCGGGGTGAATTGTCCATAGGTCATAATAATCAGGCGATCGCCCGGTGCACCCAGACGGGCTGCGGCCCCATTAAGTTCGATCGCCCCAGACTTCCCAGGGGCCTCAATCGCATAAGTGATTAACCGTTCTCCGTTGGATTTGTTGACAACCTGCACCTGCTCGTAAGGCAAGATACCGGCTGCCTCCATTAAGGTTTGATCAATACTAATGCTTCCCACATAATTCAAATTAGCATCAGTGAGCGTGCAGTTATGGATTTTTGCTAAGAGAAGAGTTCGCTGCATAATCCGGAGTCGTTTCTAAGGAGGTTAGGGACTTTCTGCCTCAATGTTAGAACATCAGGACCGGAAAACCCAGAAAGTTCGGGGTGGCTTTGCGATCGGGTTCCAGACAATCGACGGGGGGTCCAATGGGATGAATGGGAGGGGCAACATCATCAGGGGGATCAATATCTTGGCGATCGGGCGCTTCCCGAAGCGCCCCTACATGGGGTTGGAACTTTAACGATTTCGTCTAAAAACATCAAGCTTTCAGTCGGTTTTAACCGACTTTAGCTCTTAGGCGGGGGTTTGAACCCCCGCCGGTTATCGGGTTGAAACTTAGCCTTTTTGACCGGCTTTAACGCACTTCTCAACCAGAGGCATCACCTTTTCTACATCATGCCAGCCGAGAATTTCGGTTTTCTTCTTTTCCAGATTTTTGTAGGTTCTGAAAAATTCAGCAATTTCCTCTAAGCGGTGAGGGGCGATATCTTTCAGGGACTTGACATGAGCATAGCGGGGGTCTTTGTCCGGAACGCAGAGAATTTTTTCATCCGGGTCCCCCCCGTCAATCATTTCTAAAAAGCCTACGGGACGGGCAGCAATCACACAACCGGGAAAGGTGGGTTCATCCATAATCACCATGCCATCGAGGGGGTCTCCATCCTCAGCCAGGGTATTCGGGATGAAGCCATAATCGAAGGGATACTGCACCGAGGCATAGAGGACGCGATCGAGGGCCAAAGCGCCTAACTCTTTATCAAATTCGTACTTATTCTTGCTTCCGCCTGCGATTTCAATTAAGACGTTAATCAGACCAGGTTTCGGTTGGGCTGGAATCTTCGTTAAATCCACAATAACTCCTTGGATGGCGAGGGTTGTTTTTACCGAACGGAATCTTGTCGATTCAGCCAGGTTGAATTGGGGTCAGCCCAGGGTGTTCAACGCGATCGCTCAGATGGGCGATCTCGCTTGAACACCCCAGGAGAGTCCGTCATACGGAATCCGGTTGTGATAGGTCTGTCAAAACCCACACCCGTGCATGGTGGGGCGTTTGCGGACGAAGCCTGCCTACGCGGGCTGCGAGAGAAAATCGACTTTTAACAACCGGATTTGGTATCAGCCATCGTACCAGAAACCTTGAACCCACAAACCATTGGTTTGCTGCAAAAACCCGCACCCTGTTCGCGAAGCGTTCCGTAAGGAAAGGGTGGGGCTACACGAACAAAGCCCGCCTGCGCGGGCTACTCAATAAAAATGACTGGGGATCACCTCCTCACCCCGCTGAGGGGATAGGATGGGGGGGAGGGCAGGTTCGGGAGACGATTCGCGGAAAAAGTCCCGATCGCCAGGAGGGGGAGCAAGAGAGTCAGTAAGGCGATCGCCCCGCCAAATAAATTGGATAAAGTATTTTGGGGAAAGGGTTCAGAAGACCGGGCAGAAGGACTACCGGATTCCATAAAGAAAACTATTGAATTTTTTTAAAGTGTCGGAGTGAAATCAATGTAACCAAACGCTCTCGCACTGAGCCTCTATCATCAGTATTAAATATTTTTCGCGGTAAGATTGTCATCAAGCCAACAATCAAAGGACATTTCTATTGTACTCAACATCCTGGAAATTGACCGGATCCCTGACCTTCCACAAGAAGGCTCGGCTTTTCCCCTGTATCGTTCCACAAGGATAAGAATTGCCATGTTGCTGTCCCTGCGGATAGAAAATTTTGCCTTAATTGACTGCTTAGATCTGGACTTTGGGAGGGGTCTCAATGTCCTAACTGGGGAAACGGGGGCGGGAAAATCGATTATTCTCGACGCCTTGGATGCCGTGTTGGGGGGCAAATGTACGGGCAGGGCTATCCGGACGGGAACCGGGCGATCGCTGATTGAGGCCACGTTTGAACTGGAACCCCCAGTGGCGGCTTATGTCCGAGACCAAGAAATTGAACTGTTAGACGGCACTCTTTTAGTCGTGAGTCGGGAACTCGTATTCGGGAAAGGAGGGGCCATGCGGAGCCGATCGCGGTTAAATGGGGTGCTGGTGAATCGGCAACTCATGGAACAACTGCGCGATCGCCTAGTGGAAATCACCGCCCAAGGTCAAACGGTTCAACTGGGACAACCGGCACGTCAGCGCGATTGGCTGGATGCCTTTGCCGGTCCCGAGGTCCTGGCCCTCCGTCAAGGGGTGGTGACGCGCTATGCAGAAGCGAATGCCGCCCGACAAGCTTTAGAAGATAGTCGGCAATCGGAACAACAGCGCTTACAACGCATTGATTTACTCGATTATCAAGTCAAAGAACTCTCGGAAGCTAATCTCAACGAAGCGGACGAATTAGAGCAACTGGAACAAGAACGGCAGCGCCTGTCCCATGTGGTAGAACTTCAGGAACAGAGCGATCGCGTCTATCAAGCCCTCTATCAACAAAATGATGGGTCCTTGGCGGCGGCGGACCTGTTGGGAGAAGTGGAACAAACCCTGCGGGATATGGTGGCTTATGACTCAGAACTGCAAGGGGTCCTGGATGTGGTCAACGATGCCTTAGCCTTGGCGATCGAAGCCGGAAGGCAGATGAGTAGCTACAGTTCCAGTTTAGAAGCCGACCCCGACCGATTGGCGGAGGTGGAACAACGGATTGGCCAACTGAAGCAAATTTGCCGGAAGTATGGACCGAACCTGAATGCGGCGATCGCCTACTTCCATCGCATTGAAGCAGAACTGGAGGAACTCACCCAAGCCGATCGCGCCGTGGAGGTCCTAGAACGCCTCTATCAAGCCCGCCAAGCCGAACTGATCCAAACCTGTGAAGAATTAACCCATTTGCGGCGAACTGCTGCCTTGCGGCTAGAACAACGCCTGATTGATGAACTCAAACCCCTGGCGATGGATAATGTCCAGTTTCAGGTGCAGATTGAAGCCGTAGCGCCCAGCAGTACCGGCAGCGATCGCATCATCTTCCTGTTTAGTCCCAATCCCGGGGAACCCTTGCAACCTGTAGCCGAAATCGCCTCTGGGGGGGAAATGAGCCGGTTTTTGCTGGCCCTGCAATCCTGTTTCGTGCAGGTGGATAATGCCGCCACCCTTGTGTTTGATGAAATTGATGCGGGAGTTTCGGGACGAGTTGCCGGGGCGATCGCTCAAAAACTCCACCAACTCTCCCAGGGTCAACAGGTGTTATTTGTCACCCATCAACCGATTGTCGCAGCAATGGCCGACTTTCATTTTCGGGTGAATAAACAAGTGATTGGCAGTTCTGAAGAGACCCCCGAGGGGACAGGTCCTGAACTCAACTCCGCCAACTCTCCTGGCAACGGGTCCATCCCGCCTCCCCCCATTGCACCAGAAGAACGCACCGTGGTCCGAGTGACAGCGCTTTCCAGTGAGCAACGACGAGAAGAATTGGCGCAACTAGCTGGGGGACAAGGGGCATCCGAGGCGATCGCCTGGGCGCAATCCCTGCTCAACCAAGCCGCCTCCGTCCGCCAAATTCAAACCCGCAGTTCTTAAGCCCTCCCTCTAAGATAACAACTGAAGTCGTTACTACCAACGGGGGATAACAACTGAAGTCGTTACTACCAACGGGGGATAACGACTGAAGTCGTTACTACGAACGAGGGATAACGACTGAAGGCTTTACTCCGAACGGGGGATAACGACTGAAGGCTTTACTCCGAACGAGGGATAACGACTGAAGGCTTTACTCCGAACATCCTCCCCATCCCTGGATTTTCTGCCCAAATTGGACCACCAGAAACAAACGAGACGGAACCGGATATGATAACCCTCTGTAATCCGTTGCCCCTAGGAACGATAACGGTGATGGCGATCGCCTGAAAAGTTCAAAATCAGGGTTCCCGATTTTCCAAAAAATGTTACAACTAGAAAAGCGAATTTCAACCGTTATGACGGGCTGACCTTTGGACCGAGTAACGCTTTTGCACCGGATCACCATTGCTTGTCAAAAATGCTACAACAACGAGGCGCTTTCAAGAATCGCCTTACTGTTCAATCCCATAGGTTAAGCTGCCATCAAACCTGATCCAACCGGAATAATCCATTGAACATTTATCAAAAATTTTTGAAAAAAGGTGGAAACAGTAGAAAGGGTCACATTGAATTTCAGCAGGTAGTGTCAGAATCTCCTTGGGGTTCTCCATCTTATCTCCGGTCCAAAAGCGATTCGGACATCCCAGAGGACCCCAAAAAACCGCCCAAGGAGGGCTGAAATGAAGCGATCGAAAATTAATTCCCAAATGTCTAATTATTTATGGACAGAGTAAACTGAAAGAGATAGTTACCGGATCTGCTAGGCTTTGTACAACAAATCCGCGATGGCGTTCTCGGCAGGACACTCACATAATCTAAGAAATTCGCTGACTCCTGGTCTGAAGTAAAGAGTTATAGATCTTATGACAGCTGCATCTCCAAATCCAAAGGCTTGGGACCATAACAATAGTAGTGCTGGTGCCGTGATTGATGTGACCCCTCAAATCGTTGACGGCGGCAAGACCGATCATCAACGGTCCACATCCGCATCGGTGAGCGAACCCGAATCTAGCCCTCCTGCGAGTAACAGTGGCGGTGGGGGGTCTTTAGTTCAGTCTAAGGGGACCTTCACCAGCTTTCTCGCCCCCCTCAACAAAGACAGCTTCGCCCAAGTTGTTAAAGATGTGGAAGGGAAGCTCGGAGTCGTCAATCAAACCCTGTCGATGCTCGACAGCCTCCTCGATGCCCAAGGGTTTGACTCGATTCTCGATGAAATGTTGCGTTCCATCACCCTAAAAACCGGGGAACTCCTCGGCGCGGACCGCACCACGATATTTTTATTAGATGAAGAAAAGAACGAACTCTGGTCCATCATCGCCAAAGGTGCTGGTGGTAAGCCTTTAGAGATTAGGATTCCAGCGGATAAGGGAATTGCTGGGGAAGTCGCTACGTTTAAGAAAGTTGTTAATATCCCCTTTGATTTCTTTGACGATTCCCGTTCCGGTGCAGCCAAGGAACAGTTCAAGAAAACCGGCTACCGCACCTATACCATGCTCTGTCTGCCGTTGTTGAACGAACAAGGGGCATTAGTGGCGGTGGTGCAGTTACTCAATAAGTTAAAAAAAATCCATGATGCGGACGCGGAATTGTCCGAACGGATTAATGCCAAGGGCTTTACGGAAGAAGATGAGCGGGTATTTGAAGAGTTTGCTCCCTCAATTCGTCTGATTCTTGAATCCTCGAAGTCTTTCTATAAAGCAACTCAGCGGCAACGCGCCGCAGCAGCGCTCATGGCAGCGACCCAATCTTTGAGCAAGAGTAGCCTTGATCTGGAAGAAACCTTGAAAAAGGTGATGGATGAGGCGAAGCAACTCATGAACGCCGATCGCAGTACCTTATGGCTGATCGACCGGGATAAAAATGACCTCTGGACCAAGATCCCGATCGGTCCGAGAGGGGAGTTAAAGGAAATCCGCATTCCAATGGGGGTCGGGTTTGCCGGGACCGTGGGGAAAACCGGAGATCCCCTGAATATCCCGTTTGATTTGTACGATCATCCCGGTTGTGAAACCAGTAAGCGGGTGGATCAACAAAGCGGGTATCGGACTTGCAGTTTATTATGTATGCCGGTGTTCAACGCCGATGGGGAACTGATTGGGGTGACCCAGTTGGTGAACAAGAAAAAACAAGGGGATCATCCCGCCTACGAACCGACCCAATGGCCGGAAGCCCCCGATTGCTGGAAAGCCAGTTTCAATCGGTCCGATCAGGAATTTATGCAGGCGTTTAATACCCAAGCGGGAGTGGCGTTGCAAAATGCCAAACTCTTTGCCACGGTCAAGCAGCAAGAGCAAATGCAACGGGATATTTTGCGAAGCTTGAGCAATGGGGTGATTTCGACGGATAAGGCGGGAAATGCGATCGCCGCTAATGATAGTGCGCGTCAATTACTGGGTCTGGAAGTCAGCGATCGCATCGAAGGCAAATCCGTGCGGGACTTGATCCAAATTAAAGATGGGGACTTTTCTAAGTGGTTTGATGCGGCATTGACGGCCAAAGATGATAAATCTCGTCAGCAGTATTATCCCGACCAAACCCTGGTTGCTAAAGACGAAAAAGAGCAACACAGCATTAACTTGTCGATTAACTCCATCGCCGATGCCTCGGACCGCACCAATGTTTATGGTGCCCTGGTGGTGATGGAAGATATCAGCGATGAGAAACGACTCAAGAGCACCATGTATCGCTACATGACTCAGGAAGTGGCTGAACAGTTACTGGCTTCTGGGGACACAGGACTCGGTGGCAAGCGCAAGGAAGTCTCGGTCTTGTTCTCGGATATCCGCAGCTACACCACCCTCACCGAAGGCATGGAGGCAGAAGATGTCGTCGTCATGCTCAATGAATATTTTGAGTCGATGGTCGATGCGGTGTTTCAGTACAAGGGGACCCTGGATAAATATATTGGGGATGCGATCATGGCCGTGTTTGGGTCTCCCCTCCCCCTCAAGGACCATGCCTGGTGTGCGGTCCAAACGGCGATAGAAATGCGGCGACGGTTGATTGAGTTTAACCTCAATCGGACTGCTGCTGGGAAAGACATCCTGAAAATTGGGATTGGGATCCACTCTGATGAAGTGGTCAGTGGGAATATCGGGTCCAGCAAACGGATGGAATTGACCTCGATTGGCGATGGGGTTAACCTCGGGTCTCGGTTAGAAGGCACGAGCAAAATGTATGGGACCGATATTGTGATCAGTGAAAAGACATACAGTCCTTGTGCAGACAAGGTTTATGTTCGAGAACTGGACTTTATTACGGTGAAAGGGAAAAGCGAACCCGTCAAAATTTATGAATTGGTGGGATTGCGATCGGACCCAATTTCTGACCACAATATGCAAATTATCGACTCCTACACCAAGGGACGGGAATTTTATTTGTCTCGGCAATTTGCTAAAGCTCTCCAAGAGTTTGGTAAAGTGTTGGAACTTGATAAGAATAATAAGGCGGCATCCTTACAGATGGATCGGTGTCAGCATTTTGTGGTGGAACCCCCACCGGATGACTGGAATGGGGTCTGGAATCTCACCGAAAAGTAGTATCCTAAACAGAGCAAGGGTACAAGCTAGAATTCAGGAGTCAGAATCCTGCTTTGGCATCGTTCTTACTCCTGATTGCTTGAAGAAAAAGTGAATCGGTAGTTGACAATGTGTATGGAATATGGTAAATCCTAGCGGCGATCGCCAAGAAGTTTCAGTCTTATTCTCTGAAATTTCAGGCTATAGTAGCTTGACGGAAAATTTAGAAGCCTCCGAGGTCGCCCGTCTGCTTCAAGACTATTTTGAGTCCATGCTGGAGGCTGTAAATCAGTACAGGCAAAATCACGAGCAGCAAATAGAAGTGGCTTGTATTGGCAATGGACTGATTGTCGTCTTTGGGGCACCCCAGTTCCTAGAAAATCATGGGTGGATGGCATTGCAAACGGCGATCGCCATGCACAAAAAACTGGATGAATTTAATCATCATCGCCAAGAGAAAAATCAACCCGTGATTCAGATGGGGATTGGGATTAATTCCGATTGGACCATTAGCAATAATATTGCGGAAAATAAGTCCTTGCAATTTAGCGCCGTGGGCGATGGTGTGAACTTAGGCAATCTCCTCCAAGGGGTGAGCAATCAATATGGCTGCAATATTGTCTTGGGGGAAAACACTTATCGAGCCTGCGAGGAGCGAATTTGGGCCAGAGAACTGGACCGGATTCGGATGCGATCAAACTATCCCCCAGTGGCCCTGTATCAATATCTGGGACTCAAGGGAGAAACGATTTCCGACGAGAGTAAAAAGGTGATGGAACACTATGACCTCGGACGGCAATATTATCTCAGTCGCAAGTTTGCGATCGCAATGGGAGAATTTGCCACAGTCTTGGAAATCAACAGCCACGATCGCGCCGCGCGGTTGCATCTAAAGCGCTGTCAGCGATTGCTCAAAGACCCCCCTAACGCGGAGTGGGATGGGTCCTGGGTGGCTAAGAAATCCTGGGAACTGGCGGAACATTAGCCGCAAAACATCAAAACAATGGCATCCTGTTTTTGAGTGAGTGGGTTTCGACGGAATAGGGATGAGCGTTCTTGCCATCGGATGCTCTACAACCGTGCAGTGCGTTCTGGAATCTCCCTGGGGTTCCGTCGTTATACCCTCGAAAGATTTCAGGCGATCGCCACCTGAAACTCCTCATCCCTCAGACTTAGATCCCGAGGCAGTTCTGAGCAGACCGCGACGGAATTGTTACAATATTTAACATGGTTCCGTCAGTGGGTCCCCAATACATGGATACAAAGACCGTTTCTCCTCCCTCCGTCAAATTTCAGCCCGATACCGTCCCGGAACAATCCCCCGGGTTATCCCCCTTTCCCGAACGGGTCAACAATCCCCCAGTTACCGTGGACATCGATTCCGCCTCCACGGAACTGGTCCCCCTCAAATCCGGTGCACCGTACTCAGACAGCAATGCGCTGTTGTACGACCCCGTTGCCATCACCGAACTCTATGGCGATCGGCCCTTTCTAGTCTGGAGGCGCAGATTTGCCATTTTGTGGCCCATCCTCACCCTCGCCTTTGGCATTTGGCGGGATAAAAAATGGGGTCGCGTCAAACAAAACGAACGCAAACGCGCCATAAAACTGCGAACCACCCTGACTCAATTAGGGCCCGCATTCATTAAAGTTGGACAGGCCCTCTCCACGCGCCCCGACCTAGTGCCGCCCCTGTATTTAGAAGAACTCGCTAAACTCCAGGACCAGCTACCCCCGTTTCCCAACGAACTCGCCTACCAATTTATCGAAGAAGAACTGGGCGATCGGCCCTCCGCCATCTATGCCGAAATCACCCCAGACCCCGTAGCTGCCGCCTCCCTCGGCCAAGTTTACAAAGGTAAACTCAAAACCGGCGAAACCGTCGCCATCAAAGTCCAACGCCCTGGACTTGCCGAAAGCATGGGACTCGATGTCTATGTCTTACGGCAACTGGCAATCTGGGTGCAAAAAAATGTCAAACAAGTTCGCAGCGACTTAGTAGCCATCATGGACGAGTTCGGCACTCGCATCTATGAAGAAATGGACTACAACAAAGAAGGAGAAAACGCCGAACGTTTTGCCGAACTCTACGGCCATCTCAAAGATATATACGTCCCCAAAATTTACTGGGAATATACCGGGCGTCGAGTGCTCACAATGGAGTGGATCAACGGCACCAAACTCACCCAAATCCCCGCCCTCACCGCCCAAGGCATCGACGCCAAATACCTGATCGAAGTCGGCGTCCAATGTTCCCTGCGCCAGTTACTCGAACATGGATTTTTCCATGCTGACCCCCACCCAGGCAACCTCCTCGCCACCGAAGATGGGAAACTCGCCTATCTGGATTTTGGCATGATGAGTGAGGTCAAACCCTATCAACGATATGGACTGATTCAAGCCGTCGTCCATCTCGTCAACCGTGACTTTGAAGGACTCGCCAAAGATTACGTCAAACTCGAATTTCTCACCCCGGAAACCGACCTCACCCCGATTATACCGGCCCTAGCCAACGTTTTTAATAACGCCCTCGGTGCCAGCGTTGCCGAACTCAACTTTAAGAGCATTACCGACCAACTCTCGGACATCATGTACGAGTACCCCTTCCGGGTCCCCGCCTATTATGCCTTAATTATTCGCTCCTTAGTCACCTTAGAAGGGATTGCGATTAATGTTGATCCGAATTTTAAAGTCCTGAGTAAAGCCTATCCTTATGTGGCTAAACGCCTATTAACCGACCCCTCCCCAGAATTGCGCGGATCCTTGAGAGACCTGCTGTTTAAAGATGGCGACTTTCGCTGGAACCGATTAGAAAATCTATTGAGAAATGCCAAAGAAAGTGATGATTATGACCTCTCCCAGGGCTTAAATCAAGCCTTAGAATTTTTGGTTTCAGAACGGGGAGAATTCATCCGCGATCGCCTCGTGGAAGAATTAGTCAAAAGCCTAGATCATCTCTCCCGCGACGCCTTCAATAATGCCACCTCCGTCCTCCGAGAATGGGTTGGCTGGAAAGGAAATAAACCCACCCCAGCCATCACCACGGGTGACCAAGAGAAAATGGAGCGAATTAAACGAATTTGGGCAATTGTCCAAGAAACTCCAGGATTCAACACCGCCGAATTCGTCCAAAAACTCGCCCCCTTCCTGATCAAACCCGAAACCCAACGCATGGGCCAAAAAATAGCCGGAGACTTAGCCCAAAGAATGTTAGCCCGCCTGATTCGAGAAGTTCTCCTCAAAGAAGAACCCACCAATGGCAACGGCAAAACATCCTATCCAAACCGCCCTCAACAACAATTACCCCCCTCCCGCACCAATGGCACAGTCATCACCTATCCCAATGTAACAGTTAGGAAATAGGCCAAAAAAGCCCACACCCATGCAGGGTAAAACCCTAAAAATCAAGCCCGCTTAGGCGGGCTAATTTTTATAGAATTATCTGTTTAGATATCGAGCGAGCAAGATGCTCGCACTCCCAAGTCTATAAAAACCCGCACCCTAAAGGGTGGGGCTACACGAACAAAGCCCGTGGTTCGACGGTGCTCACCAGAGCCCTGCGCGGGCTAATCCAGGAAATCGACTTTTATCAACCGGATTTGGTATGCCATCTCTCCCCCAGTTCGTAGTAACGACTTCAGTCGTCATCTTCCCCAGTTCGTAGTAACAACTTCAGTCGTTATCTTCCCCAGTTCGTAGTAACGACTTCAGTCGTTATCTTCCCCAGTTCGTAGTAATACGGAATCCGGTTGTCAAAGGTCTATAAAAACCCGCACCCTAAAGGGTGGGGCTATACGGACGAAGCCCGCCTGCGCGGGCTAAAAGCGAAAACCGACTTTTAACAACCGGATTTGGTATAA
>JAABSJ010000176.1 GCA_011390515.1 Oscillatoria sp. | reverse complement strand
TAGTTCAGCCGTGTAAGCCTAGTGATGGAAAGGTCTGGGAAGATCCAAGCTAGGAACTAAACATCAAATGATTAAGTTTGAGTAAGTTTTAGAGAGCGGAACCGATATAAATAGATCTATTAACAGAACAGCCTAATATTGGTTAAAGTTATGACAGTTGCGTTCAGACCCCCAAATGCTCCGAGAAAAATCAGGTCCCGTCCTACTTCGGCAGGAACATCCAGTAATAAAGTAACCTCGATCGCAACCAGGCAGAGAAAAGCCCAAGAAAACCCGGCGATCGCCCCAAGAACCGCAGCGCAAGTTACCCCGTTGCGATCGGCACGTTCCAGTACCCGAGTCCGAGAAGGATTAACCCCTAACCCGAAGACAAGCGAATCCAGAAAGAACAAGGCAACGAGAAATCAGTCTACCTCCCATCCTTGGGCTATTCCCTTTTGGTTGCGATCGCTGGTGAAAGCTCAAACCGTTTCATCCTTCGCTACCTTCCTCCTCGTTAGTGCCGCCTTATTCATCTATGGCAGCACGGTTTACTACCAGCAACAGTGGGGGACATCCTTCCGCGAGTTGGAAAGTTTGCGCCGCCAAGAGCGAAAATTGATCTCAACCAACGAAAGTTTAAAAACCCAATTCTCCAGACAAGCAGAAGAACCGGGCAGCGGTTTAGTACCCCCTAACTTAAATCAAATGATATTTTTAAACCCCACCCCAGTAGAACCGCCTGAATCAGCAGAAATCATGGAGCAAGAACCCCCAACTTCTGATACCCGACCCGTGGGATATTAACCTCAAAAAGTCCGGGATTAAACCGGACTCATTTCTGACTTAAACAGGGGAATATCACCTGAATCAATCCCGGACAAAATCCTTCAAATTCTCCAAACTGATTACATTGTAAGAGCGGAATATGGCATCAAGGATTCCACACCCTGGGCGAAGTTTGCATCGGAACTCTCATCGCAAAACCCAATCTCAACGCCCGAAAAAAATCAACCGGGGGAATGCTCGGAATAAGCGGGGACCAGAGAGCGGGAAAAACTTGCTCTTACTATTACCCCTGGCCTTTTTATTATTAATTCTGGAGAATTTGAACAGTTCGCCGCGAATGAGGCGAGGAGTCCGCGCCCTAACCCGATTGGGAAATCCCCGGATTAGATTTGCGATAGTCTGGGGGGTTTTAATGGCCGGAATGCTGGGCTTGAGTGGGAATTTGTATCGATTGCAAATTGTGAATGGGCAGGATTTACAAGAACAAGCCAGACAGCAGCAAGATGTGAAATTGCAGCCGTTTATTCCCCGACGGGCGATCGTCGATCGCAGTGGCAATGTGTTAGCCCTCGATCGCCCGGTTTATACCCTATACGCCCATCCGAAACTGTTTAAAATTTCTAAGGAAGAGATGGCGGGAACCCTCGCCCCGATTCTGAATCAAACCAGTGCGGAACTCTTCGGAAAATTCAACGCAGCGGAAAGTGGAATTACCGTGGCGATCGGCCTCTCGGAGGAAAATGCCGATCGCATCCAAGATATCTTCCTCGATGGACTCGAACTAGAACAAAATCGCGCCCGCTATTATCCCCAGCAAAACTTAGCCGCAGATGTGGTGGGATATGTAGATACAGAAGGCCAAGGTCAAGCGGGGATAGAAGCCAGCCACCAGCATTTACTCGCCCGGGAAGCCTCCTTAGAACTGGACCGCAGGTTATGGGGTTCCCTGATCCCCGACCCGGTACCGGCAGAATTTATGCGCCTGGACGATTTGCATTTGCAAATCACCCTAGATTCCCGGTTGCAACAAGCTGCAAGGGTCGCCCTAGAGAAACACCGGAAACAGTGGAATGCCAAACGGGGCACGGCGATCGTCATGGATGCCAAAACCGGAGAAATCTTAGCCTTAGTCTGCGACCCCTCCTACGACCCCAACGAATACTTTAAAGCGGATCTGGAGTTATTTAAAAACTGGGCGCTGACGGATTTATATGAACCGGGATCAACCTTTAAACCGATTACCGTGGCGATCGCCTTAGAAGCTGGTGCCATTGAAGCCAATAGCGTCTTTTATGATCAAGGGCGGATTATCGTCGATGAATGGCCGATTTCCAACTCCGATGGGGTGGGTCGAGGCAATCTCACCGTGACGGAAATCATCCGCTATTCCAGCAATGTGGGGATGGTGCATATTATCGAACAGATGCGATCACGGGTCTTTTACAGTTGGCTGCAACGCCTAGGCATCGGCGACATCATCGGCGCAGACTTACCCTTTGAAACCGCCAGTCAACTGCGATCGCGCGCCGAATTTATGGCCTCCCCGGTCAATGCCGCCACCGCCTCCTTCGGCCAAGGTCTTTCCCTGACCCCCCTCCAACTGGTCCAAATTAACGGCGCTTTAGCCAATGAAGGCTATCTCGTCACCCCCCATGTCGTCCGGGGACTCTTCGATAGTCAAGGACGCCAGTATTGGCAACCGGACCTCCGTCCCAAACGCCAAGTCTTTTCCGCCCCCACCACTCAAGCAGTGGTGGCGATGATGGAGGATGCCATCACCGACGGCACCGGCGCTGCCGCCCAAATTCCTGGATATCGGATTGGTGGAAAAACCGGGACCTCTCAAAAAGCATCCGATGATGGGATGGGTTACTCTGAGTACGCCCGTATCGCCAGTTTTGTAGCAATTTTACCCGCAGATAACCCCCGCTACGTCGTCCTCGCTGCTGTGGATGAACCCGAGGGTGGTTACGGGGGAACCGTTGCCGCACCCATTGTCAAAGAAATCATGGAATCTCTGATTCAAGTTGAAGGCATCCCCCCTTCTTCACAGGTTGAAACTCCTGAGATTGAGGAGTCTAGTGAGTAAAGTTGCAACAACCGGCGGGGGTTTAAACGATTGGCTGCCTCATAGCTTCGAGTCGGTTAAAAACCGACATCTTGCAACATTCTCAACACCGGCGGGGGTTAAAACGATTGGCGGCCTCATAGCTAAAGTCGGTTAAAAACCGACTGCAAGGCTGATACAGTGGTGTTTTCAGTCGGTTTCAACCGACTTTAGCTGTTAGACGGGGGTTTTAACCCCCGTCGGGTGTTGCTAAACGCCCGATCGCTCAGAATCTCTGACTTGCGCCCCTTGCATCTGTTCTAACAGGTGTTCGGCGGTGGTGGCGGGTTCTTGACAGGAGAGGCCCTCACAGACTAAGCCGATCGCCTCCGAGGGGAGGTCTGATGTTTGTTGAAAAATACAGGTGGGAAAATATTGAGACATTAACCCGGGAATGCGACTGCTGGCAGTGCGGACTAGGGTGTGATGACGATACCAATCCAAGGCCGCAAACAGACTCGGACAGGCGGAAGGGGCGCGTTCCATGATTGATCCAAAGGATTTGAGAGCATTAAAAGCGCGATCGAGATAGGTCAAGTCTTCGGTGAGTATGGATAACCGAATCAAGGAGGCGATCGCCACTCCATTGGCTGCCGGGGTCGCATTATCGGTATAACTGCGTTCCCTGACAATCAAATCACTACTACTGTCGTTGGCGGTATTAAAATATCCCCCCAATTCCACACTCCACAGAAACTCATCAAACTCTTCCTGAACCTGAATGGCTTTCTCTAACCAATTGGAATCAGAAAGATGAACCTGTGCCATTTGTTCTAAATCCAATAAGGCTTTAATCAACAAAGCATAATCTTCCGATTGGGCGAGCACTGCGGCTTGACCCTCATAATTGAGGCGATGCAACCGACCCTCCACCCATTGATGGTCCAGAATAAAATTGGCGGCAGTGGAGGCCAGGGTGGCATATTCCCGATTGTCAAACACGACCGCTGCTCTTGCCAAGCCCGAAATCATCAAACTATTCCAAGCGACAATCATTTTGGGGTCGGTGACTGGGGGAATTCGACCGGGCCAATTGTGGGTTTTAGCTTCGTGATTATTACAAGCGGGGGGAAAGGTTGGAACCGCTTCGGGTAAGGCACCATAGCGGACTTGAAATAGCTTGGCTAAGGCGGTTTCTACGGTGGGACTGAGGGCTTGGAGATTGGTCCGTTTTAAGACAATTTTTCCTTCAAAATTGCCCTCGGGGGTGAGGAAAAATTCTGGGTTGAGGGCGGTGAATTCTTCTGGGGTTAATAGACGTTCTAATTCCTGATAGGTCCAGACATAAAATGCGCCTTCTTCCGGTTCTTTGTCCTGGGGAGTGGTGAAACTATCGGCATCTTGGGCGGCGTAAAAATAGCCTTCCGGGGCGGTCATTTCTCGTTTCAGCCATTGGATTGTTCCAGCAACGGCCCATTGAAATCCTGGTTCTTGGATGCCTTCACTCCACAGATTAGCTAAAAATTCGACAATCTGACCGTTGTCGTAAAGCATTTTTTCAAAGTGGGGGACCGTCCAGGTGGGATCGACGGTGTAGCGGTGAAATCCACCGGCAACGGCGTCATAGATGCCACCGGAGGCTAGGTCAATACCCCGTTGGGCGATCGCACTCCTCTGGTCATATTCCGATTCCCGGTCAAAGCGAGTCGATTGCAGGACCAGTTGGGCATAAGGCATCATGGGAAAGCTGGGGCCATATTCCCGGTTGGCAATCACGGTGACACTGGTTTCCAATCCTTTCCAGAGGAGTTCTTCTGGGAGGTCCTCGGTTCCTGGGAGGGTGGCCGCCTGTTGGAGATGACCCATGATTTCTTCTTTGAAGGCTGCGAGTTTGCCTTTTTCGAGGTCATAGTAGCGGCGAATGGCTTGCAGCAATTCTAGGAAACCGGGACGGCCATAGCGGGGTTCGACGGGGAAGTAAGTCCCGCCATAGAAGGGTACAAGGTCATCGGGAGTGAGAAAAATATTCAAGGGCCAACCGCCTTGGCCGGTCATCATTTGCAAGGCTTGCATATAGATGCTGTCGATATCCGGTCGTTCCTCGCGATCGACTTTAATGGGCAGAAAGTTGGCGTTCATATAGGAGGCGATCGCCTCACTGGAGAACGCTTCTCCTTCCATGACGGTACACCAGTGGCAACTGGAATAACCAATGGACAGAAAGATGGGTTTATTCTGTGCCTTGGCAGTGGCTAATGCTTCGTCACACCAGGGCCACCAATCGATCGGGTTCTCCGCGTGTTTGCGAAGATACAAACTTTGAGTCTCTGCTAGATGATTTGTCATAATGGGGTCATTGGTTGTTGGTTGTTGGTCATTGGTCATTGGTCATTGGTCATTGGTTATTGGTCATTGGTCATTGGTGGTTGGTGGTTGGTTGGTTGTCCTGAGTATTCAATCATC
This sequence comes from Oscillatoria sp., assembly GCA_011390515.1. Lineage (GTDB taxonomy): Bacteria > Cyanobacteriota > Cyanobacteriia > Cyanobacteriales > Laspinemataceae > Laspinema. Next base: position 7,401 of record JAABSJ010000176.1, on the reverse strand, counting down.
CAAAGGACAAAGGACAAATGACAAACGACAAAGGACCAATGACCAATGACCAATGACAAAGGTTGAAGCGCCTTGGACTGGAAGCAATACCCCATCTAAGATATCAGATTCCCAGCAGTCTGTCGGAGGTTCAAACTTCTGCCTAATCGCAGGCGATCGGTTAAAAGCCGACATCTTGCACCAGGCAACAACCTGCGGGGGTTAAAACCGACTAAAAACATTAACCCATAAGACTTTCAGTCGGTTTTAACCGACTTAAGTTGTTAGACGGGGGATTGATCCCCCGTCGGTTGTTGCCACTCAATTTGACCCCATCCATTCCCAAACCAACGGTGCAACTGCGTTGTCCCTGTTGTTGGATCTGTGCTGTAGTTACATAATCAAAATCACAGGCGGATAGAGGAAATTTCTTCTCGTCAGACTGTGTAACTACACCACAAATTCAGCATAAGTTAGTTAAAATTCAGGGCTAATCCAATGATTAAAAGTCTTTAATCATTGGACCTGATTTATCGACTCTTTCCAAACCTAATCAAGACAGAACTCTAACGCTTATGCCTCCTAAAACAGGATTATCAAAATCAACGGCCAATGCCAAATCTCAGCGAGTCGCGCTCTATTGGGATTGTCAAAATGTCAAAATCAGTCCAGAAAGAGCCGATTTTTTAGTGAATTTTTCAGCAAACCAGGGAGAATTTGCGCTGTGCCATGCTTATTCTAATTGGAAACATGAAAGCCGGTCTCATGCCAAATATTTGACTGACCTGGGGTTTAAACGGGTTGATGTTCCTGACGATGAAAGAAATAGTGTAGACCACCAGTTAATTGTCGATTGTGTCAATTATGCGGTGGAACCTGATTCGGCGGAAATTTTTATTATTGTATCGGGAGATGGAGATTTTACCAGTTTAGGTCATGTTTTAAAAAGCCGACAAAAGAAGGTGATTGTTTTTGTCCAACGCGGGGGATTCAGTCCAGAGCTTCTGGATGTTGCTGATGAATCTCATATTATCGAAAGTTTGGATGATGTCCCCAGATTGCCTGCTTTTCGTGACGCGGCTTTGCTAAATTTGGCTTTAATTCATCGGTCTTATGCCAATGAAAATCCCGAGGTGGGTCAAAATAATGAAACCCTGGAGTTTTTAGGGGATTCGGTTCTCAATTTTCTGAGTAGCCATTTTATTTACCGGCTGTATCCGGATTTGAATGAATCCCAATTGACTCGATTGCGATCGGCCTTAGTGGATGAAACCCAACTGGCCGATTTTGCCAATTATTTGGAGGTGGGTAAAAAAATGAAGTTGGGGAAAGGTGCAATTAAAGATAAAGCGCGCAAAAATGATTCGTTGTTGAGTGATACCTTTGAAGCGATTATTGGTGCATATTTTCTGGATGCGGGGATTGAGGCGGTCCGCAATTTTGTCGAACCTTTATTTGAATCGGCAGCGGAAGGTCTTCTCGATCGCAAGTTGACGGCTGAATCTGGCATTCTCTTAGATGCTAAAAATCGCTTTCAAGAATGGGTGCAAGGAAACCTCGGTCCGACGCAACCCAAATATGAAACGATCGCCCAATCTGGACCGGATCATTCCCCGGATTTTACTGTGGAAGTGAAGGTGGGAAATCAAGTGTATGGAGTGGGTAAAGGACGCAGTAAAAAAGAGGCGGAAAAACGGGCGGCTGAGTTAGCCTTAAAACAGGTTGGCGCACTCTAAATCCACTCTCCATCATCAAGTTAAAAGGCAGTGCCTCAACACCGGCGGGGGATTTATCCCCCGCCTCATAGCTCAAGTCGGTTAAAACCGACTGCAAGTCTTATCCAGTGGTGTTTTTAGTCGGTTTTCAACCGACTTGAGCTGTTAGGCGGGGGATTTATCCCCCGCCGTTTGTTGCAACTCAGATCTAACCCAATCGGATGGTTAAGAAACCCGGTTTCTGGAATCCTTTTGCGGGATGATCACCTTAGTTCGATCGCCGTCGCAGAACGTCCAACAACTTATGAAAATAATCCGGTAAGGGTGCGATCGCCTGAATGGTTTCTCCGGTTTCGGGATGTTCTAGGGTCAAACTCCAGGCGTGTAGCGCTTGTCCAGGCAGATTCACCCCCAGCGATCGCCCACTGGAATAGACCGGATCACCGACAATCGGATGTCCGATATAGGCACTATGGAGGCGGATTTGATGAGTCCGTCCGGTTTCAAGTTGAAAATGAATTAAGGTATAATTCCCCAAGCGTTCTTTAATCTGCCAATGAGTCACCGCCAGTCTCCCGCCTTTTTCTACAGGAACGATCGCCATTTTCTTGCGATCGTGGGGATGTCGGGCGATCGGTGCATCGATGGTTCCGCTTTCGGTTTTCGGGACCCCATAAATAATCCCCAGATAGTCGCGACGGGCGGTTTTAGCTTGAATTTGACCTTGTAAATGTTGATGAGCGTGATCGGTTTTAGCAACAACGATCGCCCCACTGGTATCTTTATCCAAGCGATGAACAATCCCCGGACGCTGTACGCCGCCAATCCCGGACAAGTTCTCACAGTGCGCTAATAAGGCATTGACTAAGGTATCATCAGAATGTCCCGGGGCCGGATGAACCACTAAACCGGCGGGTTTATTGATGATAATCAGGCAGTCATCTTCATAGAGAATATCCAGGGGAATCTCAGTTGCGCCGATCTCCAAGGGTTCTGCTGGGGGAATCTCAATCAAGAGGCGATCGCCGGTTTCCACGATAATCTTTTTCGAGGTGCAAACCTGCCCATTGACTTTTACGCAATTTTGTGATATCAATTGCTGTATTCGTGAGCGGGACAGGTCATGTAAGTGGGACGCCAGATAGCGATCGAGGCGATCGGTTACCTCATTGACTTCTAAATTAATTTCTCTGATTGCCATCATTCCAGGTTAAGTCCCTATTCTTGAGGGAATTTCTCCCGGTTTGGAAAACCCCTGATCTAAAATCCGACTAAAATAAAATAAGTCAGAGATACAGAACTACTGTTTCCCTGACTTATCTGAGGGCGAACGACCGGGATTGAACCGGCGAATGGTGGAATCACAATCCACTGCCTTAACCACTTGGCTACGCCCGCCACCACGTTTTTTACTATAACACACCCTTGTGGATTTGATCTACCCTTTTTCAAAAAAAAATCAAAAATTTTCAAAAATTGCAGGAAAGGGGTGCTGAACTCAGGGCGGGAGTGGGGAAGTCTAAACAAAGAAATCGGGACGTTGAGTAGTGATGAAGAAAAAAAATGCGATCGCGGCGGTCACAGGTACAGTATTAGTTGGGCTGGGGGTAGCAATGGCAGTTACCAACCCGGGTCCTGAGTCTTATCATGACTATGCTAGTCAACGACTGATGGAATATGCCCAAGAAAATGCCTGTGACAGATTACCCATTGCCAAGGGGTCCTGTGTGGCAGCGATTGGATCCGTCCAGAGTGACATCGAGGACATCATCCGTCGCCAAACTCAGCGACAAAACTTTATCTTGTGGAGCGTTTATAAAACCGACTTGTCTTTGCCCTTGCCCTTAATTCCCGCTTATCAGTTTGAAACCGTAGGGGCCTTCCAGAGCTTCTACACCTACGAATATAAAAAACAGTAGCAGAATTTGGGGGTAAATCCTCAAGACCATGTTATACCGGGAATGACACCCTGTGGAGTCCAACTTTACCCGATCGCACCCTGGTTAAAGTCATGAGCTACTGCGTTATTCCCGGATGCATTCAACCCCAAAATCCCGATTCGGCCAAAACCTGCCAAAGCTGTGGCAGTAAATTAATCCTGAAAGGGCGCTACCGACCCATTCAGTCCCTCGGACAGGGGGGATTTGGTAGGACCTTTTTGGCGGTGGATGAAGATATCCCCTCTAAACCCAAATGTGTCGTCAAGCAACTGTTTTTTCAGAAAGGGGAAACCCAGCACATCCATAAGGTGAAGGACCTCTTTTATCACGAGGCAGTGCGCTTAGACGATCTGGGGCATCATCCCCAAATCCCCTCCCTCTTGGCCCATTTTGAGCAAAATCAACGACTGTATCTGATTCAGGAGTTTATCGAGGGACCGACTCTCTGCTCGGAACTGAACCAAAAGGGGGCTTATCAGGAAGCCGAAATCCGCGCATTGCTCAATGATTTACTCCCGGTCCTAACGTTTATTCACGATCGCCAGATTGTACACCGAGATATCAAACCCGCTAATATCATTCGCCGCATCGGGAGCGATCGGCCTTCTTTCACCGAGCAACAAGCGGGGCAAATTGTGCTCATTGATTTTGGCATTGCCAAGCTCTTAAGTGCGACGGCGATAATGCAAACTGGGACAATTATTGGGTCGCCCGAGTATATGGCCCCGGAACAAACCCGAGGGAAGGTCGTTCCCGCCACGGATTTGTATAGCTTGGGCGTAACTTGCCTACATTTACTCACGGGAATATCTCCGGGTAATTTATACGATGCCAATCAGGACCGCTGGGTTTGGCGGGATTTTGTCCGGGCAGATAAACTCATCAGTGCTGATTTAGGGCGGGTATTGGATAAACTGGTAGAAAATGCTCTCACCAAGCGTTATCAGTCGGCGCTAGAAGTGCTACAACACCTGAACCCAACTCCCGATACCTCACTTGCGGTAGCGCCATCTCCGACTCCCCCGCAAAAGCGAGTTTCTTCTGTCAATGCTCCTAAACAATCGCCGGTTCAGTCTAAAGCTACCCCAGTTCCACCTCGGACAACGAATTGGTGGGATGCCTTGGGTCAGTTCTGGTCTGGAGTGGTCCAGTCTTCCAATCCAGTCCGTGAACCAGATATTCTCACTTCAAGCCTCGGCATCGATTATAGTCAATTGCGAGATTTACTGGCAGCTAAAAAGTGGAAACAAGCCGATGAAGAAACCCGGGCCTTGTTATGTCAGGCTGCCGGGAAATACCCGAGAGCTTATTTATTTGAAGATGATATTGCGAAAATGCCCTGTGAAGATTTGCTGATGATTGATTTGTTGTGGGTGAACTATAGTGATTCCCGATTTGGGTTTAGCATCCAATCGCGAATTTATGAAGGGGTGGGGAAAGATTATGGGGCATTTTGCGATCGCATTGGGTGGAAAACTTACAATCCATCGGTTCCCTACGAAGGGATTCAATTTAATTTGAAAGCGCCGATTGGTCATTTACCGTCCCGCAGTTGGTCCGCCGGTTCTAAATGGTGGCGACACGCGGGGGCAATGGCTGCTAAATTGGAACAGTGCGATGTCACAGATGAGAGAGGATCGTCCCAAGGATAAGGGGTGGTGGATTTACCGTTGACTCTGGTGTAGGCAGGAGGCAGATGTCAGGATGCAGGGGATGATATGGACAAGGGTGATTCTAGCCAAATCCCACCCAAACAAGGCACAATTTGAGTGAGAACGTTGTTTTGTCAGTCTGTTACAGACTCTATAGACCTCATGGCTGAATCGAATCCTCGTCAACCCCTCCCTCAAATTTCTGTTCAAGAACTCGCCGATCGCCTTGCCAGCACACCCTCGGATTTGCAACTGATTGATGTCCGCGAACTCCCCGAGGTGGAAATCGCAGCACTTGCAGGGTTTACCATCCTTCCCCTGAGCGAGTTTTCCCAATGGTCCGGGGAGATTTACACCCAATTGGATCCGGAGAAGGAAACCCTGGTGTTATGCCATCACGGTATTCGATCGGCTCAGATGTGCCAGTGGTTACAAACCCAGGGATTCACTCAGGTTAAAAATATTAGTGGCGGCATCGAGGCCTATTCCCAACTGGTAGATCCTACGGTGCCAAGGTACTAATTTCCCCCCGGTTTCCTGGAGAGGGAGACTCCCCCTTGACTCCCTAAGCCTGGATTCCCTACATTGAGGAATCGGAGGCAGTCGCCTGATGGCAATAGGAACCGGAGGGATTTTTTCCCGCTTTCAAGGGCGTTAATTTGATGAACAGAGGAACCCTGTCATGATAATTTGATGACATTTGCACCGAGTCCCGATCGCATACTTTGGATAAAATAATTTTGAACTTCCCCTCGGCTTATTTAATGGTTTCCCACGGCAGTCGCGATCCTCGTCCAGAAGTGGCGATGCAAGCGTTAGCCGGTTTATTACGCGATCGCCTGCAACAGCAGGGTCAGTCCAGTTTGCCAATGGTGGGAACGGCACAATTAGAATTGCATCCCTTGCCATTACACCAACAAATCACAGCATTTGCCGATCTCGCCCGTGCGGTGGGTTGCGATCGCCTGCAAATCTTACCCCTCTTTCTCCTAGAAGGGGTTCATGTCATGGAAGATATTCCGTCGGAAATTGCCCAAGCTCGCGACATCCTAGGGACAACCATGCAGTTAGATTTACGCCCCCATTTAGGCAGTCAATTCAACGGCTTGAGCCACTTATTACAATCGGCAATTCGACCCGTTCAGGACAGCAATGGGGGCGATCGACAGTGGATTGTCTTATCTCATGGGTCGCGCCGAGTCGGGAGTAATCAGGTAGTGGAGGAGATGGCAAATCGACTCCAGGCAATCCCCGCCTACTGGTCTATTTCTCCTAATTTAGAAGAAAGAATAGACCAGTTAATTCAATCGGGACATCGGCATCTGGGTATCCTCCCCTATTTTCTATTTCCTGGGGGAATCACCGATGCGATCGGCGAACTTGCCCAAAAAATTTCTCAACGCCAACCGGAACTCCAAATCCAGTTAGCTGAACCCATCGGCACAACCCCAGAATTAGCCGAATTAATTTTAGCCTTGACGGCTTAAATAAAAGATAACTTTTCTTTGTTAATCAATCCAGAGGTCCCGATTCATGCCAGTAACCGCAACTGAATCCATCCAAGCACTCGTAGCACCGGCAGTCATGATTTCATCGAGTTCTCTCTTTTTTTTGGGATTAAATGCTCGACACTCCTCCTTATTGAGCAGAATTCGACTGCTAACCGATGAACGCCGAAAACTAACCCGAGAAATTAACCATAATCAAGAAGTGGAACGGGAAGAACAATTGCGATTAATGAGTGTCAAAAGTCAACTTAGATTCTTGCTCCGCCGAGCTAAATATGTTAGAAACTCAGTATTTTGCAATATTATTGCTGCTACCTTATTTATTCTAAGTTCCTTGGCGATCGGTTTAGATTATTTGTTGGAAAATCCAGTCTCCCAGGATTTCCCCCTCTCCCTCTTTGTCCTAGGAATGTTAATGTTTTTAGGAGGAGTTACCTTTACCGGAGTCGATGAACTCATTTCCTATTCCGTCATTCTCATGGAAATGAAAGATGATCAAGAACCCAAATAGTAACGACTTCAGTCGTTCTCTTAAGTTCGTAGTAACGACTTCAGTCGTTCTCTTAAGTTCGTAGTAACGACTTCAGTCGTTCTCTTAAGTTCGTAG
>JAABSJ010000175.1 GCA_011390515.1 Oscillatoria sp. | reverse complement strand
ACGAACGAAGAGAACGACTGAAGTCGTTACTACGAACGAAGAGAACGACTGAAGTCGTTACTACGAACGAAGAGAACGACTGAAGTCGTTACTACGAACGAAGAGAACGACTGAAGTCGTTACTACGAACTTGGATAATTCCACCAATTCTTCCCCATCTCCCCCATCTTCCCCATCTCCGGTTAGTAACCTCCAAACTGGGTGAAGAGGAATCCGCAACTCAAGGTAATACTCAACCAAGTTAAAAAGCACCATCGGGTGAGTAACATTCCTTGGTGAATGCGTTCTGGAGTGATGGGATTGAGGGGAGTATTTAAGAGGGGTTTGGGTTTGGGGATGCCGCGATAGTAATTGATGCCACCGAGTTGGACACCGAGAATGACGGCGTAGGTGCATTCACTCCAACCGGAATTGGGACTGGGGTCTTGGGTGGCATCCCGTTGACAGATTCGCCAAATCTCTGGGAGGCAGTCGCTTAAAAGTCCTAATGTAATCACCGTTAAGCGACAGGGAAACCAGGTGAGAATGTCTTCGAGTTTGGCGCTACACCATCCTAAATCGGTATAGGGTTCATCCCGATACCCCACCATTGAATCGAGGGTACTGGCAGCTTTATAGGCGAAAGCTAAGGGTAAGGCCCCAACATGAAAAATCATCGACCCGGCGATCGCATAAAATAAAGGTGCCATAACGCCATCTACGGCATTTTCGGTCACGGTTTCTAATACCGCCCGCATCACTTCAGATTCGCTGAGATTGTCTGTATCTCTGCCTACATATAGACTTAATTTTTGACGCGCTGTTTCTAAATCGGAGTCGGTTAGGGGTGCTAATACGGTTTCTGCTGCGGTTCTTAAACTTCGACCCGCGAAACAACTGGCGAGGAGGATACTTTCGATCGCCAGTCCCAAAACAGGATGCAAATAATAACACCCTTGGGCGATTCCCCACCCGATTAATCCGGTAGATGCGACTACCCCGATCGCCAGAATAATGCCTGCAATTCGGCGGATAACCGGGTGTTTCCAGGGGTTTAAAACCCATTGGCTATAGTGAGAAATCACCCAACCCATGACCTGAACGGGATGGGGCCAACCCCAGGGGTCACCTATCAAAAAATCCAGATAAGCGGCGATCGCCAGAACGGTTATTGCAAATTCTATGGGTTGCCCGATCGATATAACTGACCACATCGGTGACAACATTAACTCATCTCTCATGATTAGCGATCGGTGCTTTTGACTTCAATCTGAGTCTAAAAACTCATTCCGCCACTGGCTATACCACAAAATTGGTTTCTTCTTCTTGGTACGCTTGCAAACTTCTGACATCAAAGTACAAATCTTCGAGGGAAATGCTATAGAGAGATTCCTTCAACTTTTGGTGCAATCGATTCCAGAGGCGATCGGTTACCCAGTCCTCTGCTTGTTCATTATCCGGGGAGGTTCTGGGTAAAGGCTCAATCGTTTCTCCTACTGCTTCTAAAATTTGACCCAGAGAGATTTGTGCCGGATGTCGGGCGAGTTGATAACCTCCCGTGGCACCGCGCAGGGATTTGACTAAACCCGCGCGACGCATTTCCATCAATAATTTTTCCAGATAAGGGGCGGGTAAATCCTGGCGATCGGCGATCGCTTTTACAGAAGTTGGGCCAAACTGTGGCTGTAAACTCAAATCGAGCAGCGCCTTAACGCTATAGTGTCCTCGGGTTGTTAGCTTCATCCCTTGAATAGAATCTGATAGTGCATCAAAACTTGGTTATAACCCTTTTCAACCGGAAGAGGGATTTATATTGAAAATATTCTGTTCCTTTCATCGGATGCTTTCCTCTCCCCTCACCCGGGGACCCCTGTCTCTCCGGCATTTATCGCCCTTGTCTTCTATTTCCTCTATATAGTAACAAAGCGATACCGTCAAGACTCCGATGAAGGATGCTGACTTGTTTTCTCTTCACTAGAAGCAACCTTTACAAACAAAATCCGCCTCGGGTTAACCCAACCCTTTCTCAATGGATTCTGATTGGCATAAGATGACATCAGCCCCAATCCAAACCCCCCCTTGTCAACGGGAGTGCAACCCGACTCAAGCTTTTAAACGTAACCCTTTAACGCCGATTGATGTCCCTCTAACTCTCGGTGTTCCTACCCATTCTCTTCCTGAGCGCTTCAAGTCCCAACTCAGTTAGCACAGTGGCTATTTCCGGGATAACTGACCGATGTTAACCCCTTCTTCAATCCATCGCGCTTCTTTCATCTGCCCTTGAACAACTCGATTCGAGACCATTACCTTCCTTCACCGGAGATCCGCTCGTTTATCATCTCCATCTTTAAACCACCATTCACCCCTATGCCCTTTCTATCCTCCGATAGGTTAGGGTCAATTCGACTTGTACCGGGCAGTACCTCTTATCAGCCTACCCCTAGCTATCACTCACGTTTGCCGATTCCGGTGAAGCCTTAACGATTCCTGATGCCACAGATCGGGTAAAAATCCAGTGACGATCCAATCTGATTCGTGTAATATAGTTTAATAACCTGACTGCCAGAAAAAAAAAGTTCTAATTTTTAGCAACACTCAGCTAAAATAGAACTCGTTAGACCTATTGTTCATGGCGGTCGTTGTAAGTCAATGAGTAAAAAGAAAAAGATGGAACCCCTAGTTGGTGAAGATCTTCTCCAGAAAGTCAAAGATCTAGAGAACCTCAGCAAAGAAGAAAAAGCCAGAGAGTGCGGCTACTACACCGTTACAAAAAATGGGGTAGAGCGCGTCAATATGATGAAATTCCTCAATGCCCTGATTGATGCTGAGGGTATTGAACTCGATGGTAAGCAAAATGGTCAAGGTCGTGGTGGACGGAGTGCCAGTTATCGGATTAGCGTCCAGTCAAATGGCAACTTACTGATCGGATCGGCTTACACCAAGCAAATGGATCTCAATCCGGGTGATGAATTTGAAATTTCCTTAGGACGCAAACACATTCACCTGCGCCAAATCGATAAAGATTCTGACGACGAATGAGTTCCAGACGGCGATTCTGTAACGGCTCATGCCAGTCAGGTCGCCGCAGTTCAACGAGCGGCAGAAAGCCGACTCATCGGGTAGAGGACAAAGAGGGTTGCTTCTCAACCCTTACCTAGTCTCTTGAGTAATTCTGACGCTTGGTCAATCGCGGCGGCAAGTGCCACAATCCTTGCCGCATCTAGTTCTAGGGAGTTCATCCCGGTGCTGTTCATGCCTCCTGAAGTCAAGGGCAAACTAAGTCAATACCGTCAGTCCTGTCGGCAGCAATCTCAGTGAATTCACGGCTCTAATTTTGCTTTCCGTCCTGCCATAACCGCACTCTCGCTTTCTATCCCATCACCCTCAAAAGCAGAAGTGTTGGGGTGGGTGTTGGATGGGAGGTTAATCTATCAGTTCCCGGGTCATCCATTGGCCGGGAGATGAACAGGTCTGTGTCTCGATCGCCCCGGCAAAAAAGCCCAAGTTTGGCGATCGCATCTCATCCTGACCCAGACCACCCCGTAAAATCCATTTATCTCCATTTATCAATTTTTAACCCACTTCGTTCCATCGGTCTATCCTTCAATCTCAGGCATAAGGATCCGAGGAAACCTCGATAAATCCCTCAAAAACTATTGGGTTTTCTGAAAAAATACCATGAGTTCCGTTGCCAAACCGGGATAAGGGCTGGATTAGCATTCTCCCTGGCTAGTTAATTCAAATCAGCCGATCGCGAACAAGCTGATTGCATCAGCCTATTCCCTCCCCTCTACCCTCCTGCCAATGCTGGAGTCCGCAACATAAATATTACCCTGACCACCCTGACCGTCTATTCCCCTATAGGGGGATTTCTTGACGATTCACCAACCCCTCTCCCTCTCAATCCAGGTTGCCAATCCGAGCAACTGTCGCGATCGCTACCTGACATATATCGATCGCCTTCAACAGAAGGGTTGAGAAAAATAGATGCTCCACAGCGATCGCGCGTTCAGGACTATTGCGAGGCGATCCAGATGGGTCACAACCCCCAACAATCTTTCCTCGCCACCGCCACATCAACCGCAACTCTAGCCAAAAATTAGGCACCGTTAATCCCCCTACAACTGCGATTAGAAATCAATAACCCAACCCCAAACAAGGCAAATCCCCGACGATGATCGCACGTTGATCACCGCCGGTTTTTACACTAAAGATCCCAAAACCTTGCTCTTGAAGAAACAACCCACACCCTCAAGGGTGGGGCTATACGGACGAAGCCCGCCTGCGCGGGCTGAAGAATAAAGTAGGTGTTTGACAACCGGATTGGGTATGATTAGGTAGAGTCCCCTAAGCGGCCCGATCGCCTTCGGATAACTCCAGAGAGGGTGCAACATTGGGCAACAATACATAAGGTGCCAACGCTTCAGAAACAGCAGCCACATTGCCCGCTAAAGAAATCCCCTCGCGATCGAGCAACCCTAAAACCCGATGCGGATCATCCGGGTCTACCACAGGTAATTGTCGCAATCCTCGGGCCGCCATGCGGTCTAACGCTTCACTCAGCAACTCATCGGGATAGGCATACAAAACTTCTAGGGTACAAATCTCGGCGATCGCCTGTTCAATCCAAGGGACTGCCCCGGAGTCCGATTCTACCAGACTTCCCGGGCGTTCTCCCAAGGCGATCGCCCGCTCAATATCCTGTAAACTAACAATTCCAATCAGGCGATCGGTGCTATCAAACACCAACGCACTGTAATACCTACCCTGAGTCAAAGCTAACCCCGCCTCCAACACCGACTGAGTATCCTTCAACATCAGAAAAGACTCATGCATCGCTTCCACCACAGACATTTGTTGTAAAATCTCCACATTGCGATCGGCAGCCACATTAAACCCCATCTGTTCTGGATTCAACTCCGAATCATTCCGAACCTTCGACCCTTCCACTAACCAAGTGGCCAAACCCACTGCCGCCATCAAAGGCAGCACAATCCGATAATCCCTTGTTAGCTCAAACAGCAATAAAATAGCCGTCAGGGGTGCTTTAGCCGTTCCCGCCAATACCGCAGCCATTCCCACCATTGCATAAGCAGGAGGTGCGGCGATATGAGGGGCGATCGCCGGTAAACTAGCGGCTAAAACTTTCCCATAAGCTGAACCCAAGGAAGCCCCCAAAAACATCGCAGGAGCAAATACCCCACCCACCAACCCACTGCCTTGACAGAACGCCGTTATCCCCAACTTGACCACCAGCAGGGCGACTAACAACGGCAGGGAAAACTCCACATCCTGAAGCATTGCCTCTATCGTTTCATAGCCAATTCCCAGGATTTGGGGCCATTGCAGCGCCACCAACCCCACCACAACACCGCCGATCGCCGGATGAATCGGGCGGGGAATTCGACCCAGGCATCTCACTAGCGCCACCTCTCCTTGAAAGCAGCGACGGGCGAATTGAATCGTCTCTGTAAAGGCGATCGAGACTCCTGCTGCCAATAAACCCAAGCCCAAATACAGGGGGAGTTCCAAGGGAGAACGCACTTCATACATCGGCAGGGTAAAAGCCGGTTGAGAACCCAAGCCAATTTGAGCAATTAACGCTGCCACTACTGCTGCCAGCAACACCACACTCACCGCCGAAGTGGCAAACGTGGTCCCCAGAACCACCTCTAAGGCAAAAAACACACCGGCGATCGGGGCATTAAATCCCGCTGCCAATCCCGCTGCTGCACCGGCACCCAAGAGTAAGCGCTGGCGTTCTCGCGACACTTGCAGCACTTCCCCCAACAACATCCCAAAATTCGCCCCAATTTCCACGCTGGGACCTTCCGGCCCTAAAGAGGCCCCGGTCCCCAAAGAAACCGACGCCGCCACCATTTTTGTAACAGGTCTTAGGGGCAGCAGTTCCCGGAGGCCCTGGGTTGAGGCAATTAAAGCGGAGATGCCTGGACCAAAATCGGGCCGATGCCAGCGCATCAACCCCACCACTGCTCCTCCCAGGGCTGGAATACAAGCCAAGGTCCAAGGTCCAGCCGGGGAAATAACGCCCATGACATCCTCCAGCATCACGGTATGGATCAGGTGAATTAGGTAATGAAAGGTAACGATTCCCATCCCGGTGCTACTGCCAATGAAGACGGCTAACAGAAGCACAACCGTTTCTGGGGTGGGCTGCAATCGGTTCAGAAAACTCGTGAGGGAGGACTTGGAAGGGGCAGGAGGGGCTTGCCCAGGAAGTAACAGATCGGGGGGAGGGAGGGCTGTCATGGAATCACGATGCGGTGAAAATGTCGGAAGTTTTAACTTTTGTTACTATTTTCTCATTTTCCACAGACCCTGTAGCGCTTTTGACTGCGGTTTTTTGGAACAATGGCAGGATTTAGGTATATTTTCTGAGTCCACTTGCTCAGGACTTATGCAATCTTTAAGATTAAACCCTAAATGAGGCGATTCGCGAATCGCCTCATTTAGGGGGATTTTTAAAATCTGCGTAAGTTTTGCCACCGCTTCGCCCGAATCCGGGCTGAGAGTTCTCGCTATCGGGGATTTTGAGCGGATTCTAGGGATGCGGATGGATTAGACAGTCCTTCGGGGCGATCGCACTCGATATCTCAGGTTTGAGCTTTCATCGATTCTGCAATCTCGTTCATCGCCAATTACCGAAGGTCGAAAGGGAGAAATCAGTCGGGCTATTTTTATAATATCTGATTTTCAAGCTAATTTAATCGCTAAATTTTAGAAAAATCCGGACAATCTCCTCCCAATTGTGTTGGGACTCCGCAGATAATTAAACTTTACCCTCGACCCCAGTCTCAACTCAACCTGCTATATAATAAAGATCAAGACAATGCAATTTCACGCTCCGGCCCGGGAGACCGGACTCAGCTCAGTCATTGGATAGATGGAACGTCGGGGCGAGATGGGATCATCACCGGGTCAGATCAAGCTACCCAGGAATCAAACTTGGATTCAACAAGGCACAGCAGGATGGATTCAAAGCGCCTTGTCCAAATTTTTATTAACAAGTGCCAACACTTCCTGACCTAAAAAAGCTCAAACAGAAAAAGGGGTTTAAGCCGATCAACTCAAGGGGACACCGATTCAAAACATCAAATATTTACAATTAATCTAAGTCTTTGTCTATCCATCTTGTTACAGTAGAATGAGAGTAGAAATAAGGGAAAGCAAGGCACAATAGCCTGAGATGCCCTCGGGCATCAGGGACCCCCCTAGCGCTCAATTCTCATCAGGAACATGGGGCGATTTACCCGTTCCCACCGGGAGAACTCTCCCCCAGGGGATAGGGGGGTTGCGCAAATTAGCCCGGTTTGACCCCAGCTAGAGCAGAGTCCTGGCCTCCTTAGACCTTTGTCAGGAACAGGGAGGACAGTATGAGCGTAGGGTAAGGGTTCAGAACCCGTCCAGGGTGAAGGGGTCTGTTGATTGGGGATCACCCGAGGTGATGTGAAATCTTCATCAGGGCCTCAACCCAAATGGCGATCGCCTCCCCAAACCGAAATCCTGAGTAACCGTGAACATTCAATCCCTTCAGGGTAAACCGGGTGACGGGAAATCTGACCTCAAAATGCTCCGTCCTCTATCGTGGGTGAAGCGCCAGGAGTAATCAGGGATTGAACTCATCACTCCGGCAGTCAATCACCCACCGATTGAAAAACCGCAACCGCAAGACCCTTCAATAGAAGGCAAATTGCGCTCGCATCGGTACCCCAATCCGGGTTTCCCTGCCGTGAAAACTCTATCAAAGAACCCACAGAACCCCACCCCAGTCAATCCTTAGAACCCAAGGAGTTTGAAATTGTTAAATAAGTTTGTGACATTCATCCGAATTGCCACTTTTTCGGGTATAACAGGAGAATGCTGCCCTAGGTTTCTCAAACCTGGTTAACTTTGAATATAGTTAGCTCTATTTTCTCCTCTTTAGAGATTTAGCCGAAACGTACAACCTGACTGATAGACCCCATTGCGACTACAAGCGAAATACACCCATGCAAGAGATGCAAAACCAATTCACAGTTCACTTCTGGGGCGTGCGAGGGAGCATAGCCTGTCCCGGGTCCGAAACCGTCCGGTACGGTGGTAATACACCCTGCATTGAGATGCGAGTGGGTGGTGAACGCCTAATTTTTGATGGAGGGACGGGCTTAAGGGTTCTAGGACTATCCCTGCTATCACAGATGCCGGTCAAAGCTTCGATGTTTTTCACGCACTCCCACTGGGATCATATCCAGGGGTTTCCTTTTTTTGTACCGGCTTTTATTAAAAATAATCGCTTCCACATTCATGGGGCGATCGCGCCGAATGGAGCCACCATCGAGCAACGCCTCAACGATCAAATGTTGCACCCGAATTTTCCGGTGCCGTTGCAGATTATGGGTGCCCAACTGGAATTTCACGATATCCAAATCGGCCAAGTGGTGCAAATTGGAGAGGTTAAGGTTGAAAATGCCCTCCTCAATCATCCCGGAGAGGCAGTCGGCTATCGGGTAAGCTGGCGCGGGTATGTAGCGGCTTACATCACGGATACTGAACATTTTCCCGATCGCCTCGATGAAAATGTCCTAGAGTTAGCTCGCGATGCTGATGTCATGATTTACGATGCGACCTATACCGATGACGAGTACAACTCCCCCACTTCCAGTAAAGTCGGATGGGGACATTCAACCTGGCAGGAAGCGGTTAAAGTTGCTAAGGCAGCCAATGTGAAAAGACTCGTGATTTTCCATCATGACCCCCTGCATAATGATGATTTCTTAGATCGGATCGGAGAGCAAGCGGCTCAACTGTTTCCGAATTCCCTGATGGCAAGGGAGGGACTGTCAATCCAGTTAATTACGCCGGGGGAGGAACCGGCGGTTCCTGAACCGCCGGTTCCTGAACCGCAACAGGCAAAAGCCTCGGTCTAATCCACTCAGGTCGGTCTAAACTCAAACGGGTGAGGCTTCAACATCACTGAGGTAGAGATGGAATGGTCCAGTCGCTGCTGAAGCATCACCCGATTTTACGGGCGATCGCCCCACATAATTTTCAAAATCACCACAATTTTCACGGGACAAATTTTGGCTAGAGTTTGGGGAGTTCCTATTTATGTGTAAAAATGTAAACTGTGTGGATTACCTCTTCTCTAACAACGGCTCTGACTCCCGCCTCTGTTGCCCTGGGAAATTTTGATGGCATTCATCAGGGACACAGACAGGTCATGCAGCCTATTTTAAGTTCGTCCTTGCGCCGTCAGCCGCTTTCTGTCCCTCCTCTGACGGCAGAAAGCTATGGGGAAAATTTCCCCCCCAATCCCAAAGCATCCCTCGATGATGCCCCGGAAACAAGTTTAGAACCCTACCCCACCCTCGTTACTTTTAATCCCCATCCCCAGGAATTTTTTTCCGGGCAACGGCGGACTCTGCTCACCCCCCTAAGTGAAAAGGTCAAATATTTAGAAGCAATTGGGGTTCAACAGCTTGTTTTGCTGCCTTTTGACCAGGATTTAGCTAATATGACCCCAGAAGCCTTCGTGGAAGAGATTCTGGTGGGACAGTTGAACGCTCAACAGATTAGTGTGGGGCAAGATTTTTGTTTTGGGCGGCAACGCTCAGGTACTGTTACCGAACTCAAGGCGATCGCCGCTCGTCACGGGGTCAAAGTTCACCTCGTTCCCTTAAAAACGGCCAACGGCGATCGGATTAGCAGTTCGGCCATTCGCGAAGCCCTCCTCCAAGGCAACCTCAAAAAAGCCAACTCCATTCTCGGACGCCCCTACAGTCTGATTGGAGAAGTGGTGCAAGGAAAGCAGATTGGCCGAACTATTGGATTTCCCACCGCTAACCTGCAACTTCCCCCAGAAAAATTTCTCCCCCGCCACGGCGTCTATGCCGTGCGGGTTTATGGTGCATCCAGCCTCGGTGAACAAGAGGCGGTGATGGGTGCCCTGAATATCGGGACTCGTCCCACTGTGGATGAGATCGCCTCCCCCACCGTCGAAGTCCATTTATTAGACTGGTCCGGGGATTTATATGGGAAAACCTTGACATTGCACCTAGAGCATTTTTTGCGTCCCCAACAAAAATTTGACTCCCTAGACCAACTCAAAGCTCAAATCCAAACCGACTGCGACAGCGCCCGAACCCTGTTAAGCGCCCAAGAGTAATCCAGAAAGACCCGCACCCTCAAGGGTGGGGCTATACGGACAAAGCCCGTGGTTCGACCCCCCCTTCGACTGGCTCAGGGCAGGCTTTGCTCACCAGAGCCCTGCGCGGGCTATTAGACCTCTTGCAAAATTCTTTAAAGCCCCCCTTCTTAAGGGGGGTTGGGGGGATCAATCCTTTTTTTTGCAAGAGGTCTATTCATCTTGGGTTTTTATAGACTAGCCCTGTCCAGATGACCAATTTAATCACACCAAATCGTTATTTCATGTAGCCGCGCTTCGAGAAGCGCCTGTCCAGATGACCAATTTAATCACACCAAATCGTTATTTCATGTAAAGGCGCTTCCCGAAGCGCCCCTACAAATACACCTTGACAGGGCTAGTTCTTATAGACCAATGAGTACCAGATTTCCTATCGCCCAGTTTAACCGTAAGCTGGTAACAGGGATCTGTTCTGAAGGGCGCGAACATCGAGTCCGAAATAAATCCCGCTTACCAAGATAAATCTGGGTGATATTGAGCGAATTATGAGAGACCGTGTAGAAAAACTAACCCACAACCTCAGTCAAACCATTGTCGGTAAAACCGATGCCATTCGCCTCGTGCTTGTGGCCCTGTTTAGCGGGGGCCATGCCTTGCTCGAAGATGTCCCCGGCGTCGGCAAAACCCTGATTGCCAAATCTCTGGCGCGTTCCATCGCCGGAGATTTTAAACGGATCCAATGTACCCCGGACCTCTTACCTACGGATATCACCGGGACTAATATCTGGAATCCCAATAGCGGCGAGTTTCAATTTCTTCCCGGTCCCGTCTTTACCAATATTCTCCTCGCTGATGAAATTAATCGGGCCACTCCCCGCACCCAGTCGGCCTTGTTAGAGGTGATGGAAGAACAACAAGTCACCGTCGATGGCGTTCCTAGGACTGTTTCCCATCCCTTTTTTGTGATTGCGACTCAGAACCCCATTGAGTATCAAGGCACCTTTCCCTTACCAGAAGCCCAAATGGACCGCTTTACCCTGTCCTTTTCCATCGGGTATCCTAGCGAAGCCGAAGAACTGCAAATGTTGCACCGCCTAGAAAACAAAGGGTCCAACTTCCGGGACTTGCAACCCTGCCTGGAAATCAATGAAATCATGGAACTGCAACGCCTCTGTTCTCAGGTGCGCGTCGATCGCTCCTTGCAGCAATACATCGTTAATCTAGTCCGCGCTACCCGAGAATCTGAGGATATTACCCTCGGGGTCAGTCCCCGGGGTGCCCTCGCCTTGCAACGCGCCACCCAAGCGCTGGCTTTTCTGGAGGGTCGAGATTATGCTGTTCCCGATGATGTCAAATTTTTAACCCCTCATGTCCTCTGCCACCGCCTGATTCCTTCGGGGGGACGTCGTGCTAAAACCATTGTGGAGCAACTCTTGCGATCGGTTTCCATTCCTTAACCGTAGGACTTACGCATTACCCGTAAATGTAGGGGCGATTTGCGAATCGCCTCTAAATTATTTAGGGTGGGTTCTAAAAATATGCGTCAGTCCTGAACGGTTAAAAGGGATGGATGGAGTATTGAGTAGACTTCTGGCAAAATTCTAAAAAGCCCCCCTTTTTAAGGGGGGTTGGGGGGATCTATCCGGTATTTTGCAAGAGGTCTAGTACCAGAAGCTATTGAGTTAGCTTCCAACATCCATCCCTCTAGCTTGAGTTATCAATTTGCGCTCCATGATGAACATGATATTAAGGTTTATAAGAACAAAAATCTTCCGACGACAGGGGGTGCGATCGCCCTTTGTCCTCTTTTTATTGCTCCTGTTTTGGAGTGTCATCATCTCCTGGCAATTCGCCGAGGCGATCGAGCCACCCCCCATCCCCACCGTAGATCCCGTCCCCGAAACCTTGCAACTCGGACAAGAACTCTACCTCAATACCTGCGCCACTTGCCATATCGCCCCCCCTCCTGCCATCTTCCCCACGGAAACCTGGCGGGACATCATCCAAGATACCAACCACTACGGCGTCCAAATCCCCCCCCTAGTCGATCCGGGTCGCCTCGTCATCTGGAACTACCTGAGAATCTTCTCCCGCCTCCAAACTCCCGACACAGCCATCCCGTATCGCATCCGCGATTCTAACTATTTCAAAGCCCTCCATCCCAGAGTTGAACTTCCCGAGTCCCTTACCCTCAGAACCTGCATCCAATGCCATCCTGGGAGTGAGCAATACAATTTTCGCAGTCTAACCCCAGAGTGGGAGAATGCTGAGTGATTGGTCATTGGTCCTTGGTCTTTGGTCCTTGGTCCTTGGTCCTTGGTTGATGGGGAGGTTGGGGAGGATATTCGGTTTCACGATTGAAGTTGTTTCTTCTTGTTTGTAGTAACGACTTCAGTCGTTGCTCTCCTTCTTGTTTGTAGTAACGACTGAAGTCGTTGTTCTCCTTCTTGTTTGTAGTAACGACTTCAGTCGTTGTTCTCCTTCTTGTTTGTAGTAACGACTTCAGTCGTTGCTCTGCTTCTGGTTTGTAGTAACGACTGCAGTCGTTGCTCTGCTTCTGGTTTGTAGTAACGACTTCAGTCGTTGCTCTCCTGTTATGGCGATCGCCATAACAGGAGCAATCTCAGGGTCTACC
>JAABSJ010000174.1 GCA_011390515.1 Oscillatoria sp. | reverse complement strand
GGCATCCTATCGGCGATCGTGGCCCGAATCTGGGACGGAAGACATTCATGCAGTGAATCCAGGCAATCTACCCATTTGTTAGGGAAAACCCACACCCTGAAGGGTGGGGCTACACGGACGAAGCCCGCCTGCGCGGGCTAATCCAGAAAACTGACTAGAGACAACCGGATTTGGGATGAGTCGGAACCCTGTTGATGAGAATCGGACTTCCTAGCTGCTTTATGTATAGAAAACTGCTTTCAGCAATTAAACCCTTTTTCAAACCTCTGCTGGCGATCGCCTTGGTCGTCGTCTTGGTCCTCGGTAGCGCCGATGCCGCCTTTGCCGCTCGTTCTGGAGGACGCATCGGGGGCGGTTCCTTCCGTGCACCCTCTCGCTCCTATTCTTCCCCAACTCGCACCTATCAACCCGGGGGTGGTGGCTATTATCCCGGTGGGGGTGGATTTGGATTCCCCTTCCTGCTGCCGTTCTTTGGCTTTGGCGGCGGTTTTGGGGGATTGTTCAGTATCTTCATTGTGATCGCCCTTGCCAACTTCCTGATGCAGGCGTTCCGCCGTGCGGGTAGTGAAGAAACTGCCGAATACACGAATAATCCGACAGTGGCGATCGGGCAAGTCCAAGTCGGACTCTTAGCCGAAGCGCGGGAACTGCAAGCCGAACTGGATAAACTCGCCATGACTGCCAATACGGGGTCTGCCGAAGGGCGCGCCCAAGTCCTGCAAGAAGTCAGCCTCGCCCTCTTGCGTCATCCCGAATACTGGGTTTACGGTGCCACCCAATCGGAAAAAACCCGGTTAGCGGTTGCCGAAGCCAAATTTAACCAACTCGCCCTCGCAGAACGGTCCAAAGTCCAAGAGGAAACCCTTTCCAACGTCAATAACCAGTTACGCGACGGCAATGCAACCAAGTCATTGCCCACGGATGCAAACGGCGAACTGGTGAAAACCGAAATGGAAGCACCCAGCGAATATATCGTAGTGACGCTCGTTGTTGGCACATTAGGTAATTTGCAACTGCCCACGATTAACGGTTCTGACCAAATGCGCCAAGCCTTAAGTCAAATTGGCGGCATTGGTAGCGAACAGTTGTTAGCCTTCGAGGTCCTCTGGACGCCGCAAGCGAAAGGAGATACTTTGACCACGGATGATATGTTGACCTACTATCCCAATCTACACTTGGTATAAATTCACTGCGTTGAGCAGTTGAGTTAAAAGAGGGAGATAGCACTTGCTACCTCCCTCTTTTGATGGAAGCAACAGATTACACAGATTTTCACTGATTTTTTTTGTAATCTGTGGAATCTGTGGTTTAAGGATTAGATGGTTGGGATAAGTTTTTCGCCGACTAGCAAAAGTGGGTGGGGTTAGCGGCATTACTTCAGTCACCTGTGCTTGATATACGTCATCGAAACAGCAAAATGCTCAAGCGATAACGGAATCGGATTTTTTTGCATTGGGATGGATTTTTGGGCAGTGATTAGCCGGGAAGATCCCTTGAATTTAATGGAGCGAATTCTCAGCAAGTCCCCATGAATGCTTAGGGGTTATTCCATTGCCTTGAAGAACTGGAAAAAACTAAGTAAAACTGCCTAATCTGCCCTAAATAGGTGGAGTAATCTGGTACAATTATCTGCAAGTCAATCCTGGTGTTATGAAGAAAGCCACTTATTGTATTAATAGCCTAGCCCAAACCCTATCGGGTCATTCTGACTGGGTTATGTCTGTCGCCATTAGCCCGGATGGGCAGACTCTGGTCAGTGGAAGTAATGACAATACTATCAAAATTTGGAATTTGGCCAACGGGAATTTAATCCTCACCCTACTGGGTCACTCTGGCTTGGTTAATTCTGTGGCCATTAGCCCGGATGGACAGACTCTTGTCAGTAGCGGTGATGACAATATCGAAATCTGGAATCTAGCCAACGGGAATTTAATCCGCACACTAGTGGGACATTCTGGCTGGGTTAGGTCTGTAGCCATTAGCCCGGACGGGCAGACTCTTGTTAGTGGCGGTGATGACAATACTCTCAAAATCTGGAATCTAGCCAACGGGAATTTAATCGGCACCCTAGCGGGTCATTCTAGCTGGGTTTTGTCTGTAGCCATTAGCCCGGATGGGCAGACTCTTGTTAGTACCAGTTGTGACAATAGTATAAAAATCTGGAATCTGGGCAATGGGAATTTAATCAACACCCTAACGGGGCATACTGACTGGATTGGGTCTGTAGCCATTAACCCAGATGGCCAGACCTTTGTCAGTAGCAGTAGAGACAGGACTATCAAAATTTGGAATCTGGCCAACGGCAATTTAATCGGCACCCTAGTGGATCATTCTAACTGGGTCACGTCTGTAGCCATTAGCCTGGATGGCCAAACCCTTGTCAGTACGAGTTTTGACAATAGTATCAAAATCTGGAATCTAGCCAACGGCAATTTAATCTGCACCCTAGCAAGTAATTCTGGCTGGGTTTGGTCTGTAGCCATTAGCCCAGATGGGCAGACTCTTGTTAGTGGTAATGAAGACGGGACTATCACAATCTGGCGAGGTGAATAAAGTAGGCGGGGAACTGCTATAATCCCGTCCCAGCCGAACAACGTAGTCCAATCAATCAAATGGCTACAGCCTGGATGGAGTGGGATAGAGAACAAAGAAATGAAGGGTATGGATGCAGGGCAAATTTTCAAGCGACCCCTGGCATAAATCTGCTAAAATCAAGAGATAGTTGACCTAAAATAGGACAGTTGGCATGGATGAAATGCCTAAAACTGTACTGGCTTGCTGGCTGAGTTTGCAAAGGACAGAAGTGCGCCTGAATGCCGGTGAAGAATTGGCATTAGACCACATTAGTCAGCAACTGCATCAGCATGGGGAGGCTTGGGAGTCACTTCAGCGAGATATAATCCGTCTCATCCAGGAGAATCCCTCATTAAATCGAGTCTTTCAGGGGATTAAGCCGGAACTGGATAAAATTGAAACTGAGGAACTTTGGGAATTATTTCTTAGGGAATCCCAAGTCTCTCAAGCCAACCTAGCTTCTAGTCCTGTGGGAACCTTTGATGTTGCAACAGCTAAAAATCCGGTAACCCACTCTAGGGCAATGGCAGAACTTTTGGTGCAACTTGCCACGCAGATGCAACAACAAATTGCCGATCCAACCTTGACAACTCCTGGGAATTTCCAGAAATACAAGGAACCGGAAGAGGTTGACGATGAAGCATTTGCCCTCGCTTGTGCCTTAGTTGATGAATATGAACTCGGTTGGGATAGGGAATGGCAACAAATAGCAATTACAAAATCTTAGTTTAGGCCAGTAACTTGAGAGATAAAGAAAGAGAACCACAGATTTCACAGATTTTCACGGATTTTTTCTGTGTCATCTGTGTAATCGGTGGTTCTATTCCCCTTGTTTAACCCGAACCGTAAACTGTTTAACCACCCATTCTCGGTAAGAATACGCCGCATTTAATCGGCGGTTCTGGGGTTTTTCCTGGGCGATCGCCTCCGCCAACAGAGAAAGCGGATCAGACCCACTATATCCCCGATATCCTGGAGGCGCAACCATCGGGGAATCAAGTGCCGGTAAAGCTAAACCGCGCAGTTCCGCTTCCCCCAGGGTGGCAAAGACTTTAATAATATCGACTCCCTCTTGATATCCTTCCGGTAAACTCAGGCAAAAAGCAGCGACATCTCGATGTGCTACTCCTGGCGAAATTTCTACATACGCTTCTTGAGCGTTTTTCGGCCAACTTTGCTCGATCGCCCAGTCGGATTGCAAATCTAAAATTGCCACTCTCAGTGGATGAGAATGCAAATTGATAATTTCTAAAAAAATCGTTTCCCCTTCCTGAATCGTGGGATTTAAAGGGTCATCAAGGGGCTGAAATTTTCTCAAATTCTCAGGCGGTCCATCGGCTTCGACTGCGTAATCATACAGCTTCCCTAACCACTTAATTTGCAGCTTATCGAGTAAAGGGGAGGCTGAATTATAAAGTTCTTGAACTGCTTTATATTTAGATAAATGAATTAACCGATGAGTTATTTTTATGAAGGCTTTCGATTCATTTATTTTGAGGGCAGGATTGATATTTTTATAAGGAAGTCCGGCTGCATCGCAAATTTCATATTCTTCTTGATTGTTGATACAGAGAAAATAATCAATGTCGTCCTCATCTGAGGAAAGTGTCTGATGAGATTGGGAGTCAGTGCATTCTATCCATCCTTTTCCAAAAGTATGGAAAGCGGATTTAAGAGATTCCAGCGCCTGGGTTTGTTTGGTGTAAATTTCGGGCGTTAATTTATTAGGTGGTAGTTGACTTGAAGCCATCTCATCTGCTGTTGCTTGTTCTTGATGAAATAAGCAAACTTGGCGAACTAATGCCGGGGGTGGGGCTAGTAAAATGACCGGATCACCGAGGGCAACTTCTCGCTGTCCTGCGATGGGTTCCAACTTGCAGACTGCCACGGTTGCATCATATTCCACTACCTCAGCGATCGCGAGTCGGGTATCAGTTTGGCTAAAATCTCGGCTGCCGATGGGATAAATGGCAAATGTTGCGCCTTTGCGAATTCCCGTGGCAATGCCTGCATTAATGCTAATTTGCTGTTTGGCAGGGTTGATTTTTTGAACGGATAAGAACTGGGTAACTGCGGTGCGATCGCTTCCAAACACCGTCCGGTCAAATTCTCCCAATAACATCGGTGTTTGGTAGGGAAACTGACTTTGGATTTTTGCTCGGATGCGATCGTAAATATCTTTATAGGTTAATCCCACATAATCCTGTTGCAAAGAATCCAGTAACCAGTAAGTGAGTGCGCCATGTCTTCGCTTCTCTTCACCGCAACGAAACCCATCCTCAAAGGCTTTTTCACTGGGAGAACAAGCGGCTAAAAAAACATAATCTTTCGATTGAGGAAGCGACCCTAAATGCAGACTAGATTCCCCTCGGGTCACTTGTCGTAAAGAGTGCCAATTGTCCAGGAGTTCTTCCCGGGATGCCACTAAACTCTCAATTTTTTGAGGCATTTTATCAAGGGTATCCGTTCCCCGGACTTTCGCTTTATCGCGAGTAGCTCCTCCGGAATGGCAACTGTCAAAAATAACAGTTACTATCAGACCTTTTTTCTCCATTTGTTTCAGCAGCCAAGCTAATTCTAAATCCCGGAGATAGCAATTAACCGGCTGACCCGACTCATCAAGTTGTCCGATATCCGTAGGAACTAAAGATTCATCAACCCCTGCTTCCCCTTTGATTTCAGGATAAGCCGTGACGGTGCGCCCCCCATGACCCGAGTAGTGAATATAAATGCGATCGCCCGGTTGCCCAATCTCCGTTATCTCCTTAAACTTCGCCACCATATTGGCATAAGTCGGAAGCTGTTCCTGCGGTTCCACAGGTTCTTTTAAAACAGGATTGGGATTAGAAGCGGTCAATTTAAAAATGTGACTTTCTGGAACTTTTAAGTTAATCGTCAAAAAGGCTTCAACGGCATTAACATCATTAACAGCCCCTTGCAAATTATCGTAATAAGAACCATCGGATAATCGATGAGGTAAATAGCAGTTAACTCCGATGAGTAAAGCATAGAGATTTGAGTCAGTCATGATAGAATTTAACTAAAGAACAAAGTTTTTTAGGGTTATCTCTGTTTAAAACTAGATTTCTACCCCACCCAACCCGGACCTTGCCAAGGGGAGGGCTAAGAGCGAATTGGGCTCCTGAAAAGCGTTGTTAAACCAGCCCGCGCAGGCGGGCTATCGGATTATGCAAAAATTCGCCGCGACTCTAGCAACTTTTGCCACCATTCATCAGCAAAACCGCGTGTTCCTGCATCAGAATACTGAATTTTCAGAGGGATTTCGTCAATTCCTGCTCGATTTGCTTGAACCATCAAATCGGTAAAAGCATCAAACTCATGCCGTTTAGTTAAGACAATGCAGCCAGCACTACCTGGAACATTGGCATCAAAATGGATACCAAAATGAGAACGAGTGTATCCATCACTCCGACGGAAAACTAGGGGAAGAATATCAAAGAAATATCCTTCTATTCCGATTAATTCAGAATAGTGATCGACAGTCGAAACTGTGATGGGGCCATTAACAATCATTTTTTCAGAGGGAAGCGGACCAGCACTCCGTTGCCAGTGGTCATCTGCACTTTGATATCCCGCTGCACCACTGGTTGCCTCTGCCTCAAAAATCGAGTTACCGCTCTGATCCAGAACAGATAGACAGCCGGTAATCAACCAATTTATTTTATCTCGACGGAATGAGAAAACGAGGCTTGCGGGTAGGGTTTGCGGAGGTTTTTTATATTCAATTTCTAAGGGAATACTATCAATTCCCTGTTGTTTCAGGGCAAGCAATAGGGCCCGGAACCGCGTGAAAGACTCAGAATTAATGATGCCAATGCCTCCCGCTGTTCCTGGAGTTCCCGCATCATTATAAAGTTGGAAGCCCCCGCGTTTGATATGTCCGTCCTCGCTGGTTAAAACGTGAGGCAAGATGGGAAAACTCCAGCCATTGGTATCATCGGTTTCCAGTATCACATCTTCGGTACTAATGGCTAAACCAGTGAGATCGGGAATCGGTCCTAATGCTCGTTTCCACAAATGATTCGGACTTTGATATCCAGGACGTCCCGTGGTGGCTACTGCATCAAAGATTTGCTTGCGATCGGCATTGAACAGGAATATATTCCCCAGGAGTAACCCCGACGAATATTTAAGCTGCATCTTGAAAACCGCTTTCGCAGCTTGTTCGTAAACAAAAGATTCGGGGGGAATCGGTAACTCTTCACTGGAATACTTTAATTTAAACGCTTCCCCTCGTTCTCCGGCGTTGGGTAATCGCCAAATCGAGGAACCGGGATAACGCTTGAGAAACTTTTGCAAAATATCAGCCGTTGTGGGATTTTGCGTATCGGATTCTGAACCCCAAATCGGTAAGATTGGCTTTTTCAAATTCAACTGTTCGTGAGCAGCAAATGCTTCCTCAACCACCGTTTCATATTCTTGCGGTTTCGAGGTCCACTTTTCAAAATACATTTGCGGCATGGCAATATCGCAGAGGTCATCCAGCAATTTCCAAGGAATTTCGGGATGATACTGGGGATTGCCAAAACTGGTATAGCCTAATGTACCGGGTTTGACATAAGGACGCAAAGCTTGCAGCAGTTGCTTGACATTTTTATGGGTGTTGACATTTTTTACTTCTTCCTCAACATCCAAAATATAGCCATCCAACTGACAGTTAATCGCCTCGCGAACCGCTGCAACTTGGGCTTCCACATCCGGGGTTCCATAGTGATAGCCCCAGCCGTAAACTTCGATTCCGGCTTGATGAAATTGGCTGATAATATTGGTGCTACATTGGTCGGACCAGAACATGGAACGACTTTGACCATCAAATACTTTCAGATAGACCCGATGGCAGGTGATTGCTTTGAGTTGTTTCAGATAGTCTGTGGGAAGGGAAGAGAGTTCCCAAATCCATACACCGGCAAAATGTTGAGCCATGATTTTTAATTTCCCATGTAATTACAAAACAAGGTAAAATTCCCAGATTAAGCAGCTACTTCAAAGACATCCCGCACCGACTGGGTTTCCACTCCGGATTCAGTATTTAGCTCGATTTCATAAGTACCGGGCGGGAGATTTTCCAGAGTGGCGGTGCAGTGAGAACCATTTTCTTTTAAAGGGACGGAAATGGGTTGTATCTTTGAAGTTTTACAGTGGATTCGAGCCACCAGTTTTCCCACAGAATCGCCCCCATTCATAGTAGTCGCTCGAATTTCAACGGGTTCACCCGGTAAATAAAAATCATCAACTTCTAGGCTTAAAGTGACGGGTTCTGAGTCAGAGTGAACCTGTTCCGGTCCTCGGATATCTGACAAATCGAATTGCATTTGTATCAAACGCTGCTCAATTTGTTCCAGAACCGCTTTATTGGCTTGTAACGACCCATGATGTTCAGGAACAAAAGTATTGTAATACCCCATATTCGACATTTCCAGGGGAATTGCTGACACCCGAGGCACGGTACCATCCCCATTTCCTAAATAATCAGGAATCGTTGAGGGGACGGTATTGCTAACCTCAAGTTTGCCATTCATGAGGGTGGCAGACTGATAAGTAACCTGACCCGTTCCCACAAAAGGAACGAGGACATATCCGTGAGTTTGCCAATCTTTATCTTGACGATTTACTTCGGCTGCTATGCGGATTTCTTCATGAAAAGCTCGGGCTGCGATCGCCCGCCCTAAATCCAACTCCGGCAGAGCATCCACTTCCACCAACCGACAACAACCGTTAGCAGTTTGGAGCATGGGATAAACAGGTAATAATTGATAAACCGAAGTAAAAGAGCGCAGGGCTTCAGTCAAGTCAACAAAGGCTTTTTTATATCCCTCTAAAAGGGAGAGAATCGCACTCACCGAACCTCGATAGGGAGTGCCGAAGGTAAACAAAGCCTTGCAATCTCGCCATCCCCCCAAAACTTCCAGATAGTACCGACTAACTAAACCCCCCATACTATGGGCCAGCAGAATCACTTGAGCATCTTCATAGCCCGATTCTTGCCGCCATTGGTGCAGTTTTTCATCAATAAACCGCTTCAACTTGCGGGCAGAAACCCGGTTATCGCGCCGCCAATCGTAGGGGAATTCGTAATAGTTCACTAAATCAGGATTCTCGGGAGACTGGGGATAAATTCGGAATTTGCCACTGAGCAGCAGTTCTCGTAACTTCGTGTATCCGTCAATCACTTTTGCCAATCCCGGAACCATATAGAAATCCTCCATCACCCGGGTGGCAATAATTCCATCCTCCAAATCATCCAGTTCTGGGTCATCCTGTGCCAGGACCAGGGATTCCGGGGATTTAACGGCATTCCAGAAGGATTTTCCAGAAATAGCCCAGACATCCCGCCCATTTTTTTGCAACACACTGCCGGTGATTCCTGGTAGCAACACAATCATATCTTTGAAATCGATCGGTGACATAAATTTTACTCCTTTTCTATTTGGTTAAGGTGGCAAGTTATGGTGTAGTAGAGATAATACCATCGCAAAGTTTTTTATCGCTTTCAGTCACCTCAATATTATTATTCTCTAAATAGGGT
Source organism: Oscillatoria sp. (assembly GCA_011390515.1). GTDB lineage: Bacteria > Cyanobacteriota > Cyanobacteriia > Cyanobacteriales > Laspinemataceae > Laspinema. The sequence continues at coordinate 3,710 of JAABSJ010000174.1, read as the reverse complement.
TTTACCCAGTTACAACCAAATTTTATTAACTCCTCAAACTCCATATCCCGCAATATCACTTTTCCTTGTTCCGTGCCGGAAGCAAATTGGGTTCCATCTTTGCTAAATGCAATACTAAAAAATTTATATTTTTCATTGTTGATTAGGGCAATTTGTTTACCTGTATTAACATCCCAAAATCTAATCGTGCCATCTTTAGTTCTACTACTGGAAGCAAGAATTTTTCCGTCAGGGCTAAATTCTAAATCTCTGATCCAATCCTCATGTCCAACCAGGGTGTTGATTAACCTACGCTTGTTAACATCCCATAGCTTGATTGTATTATCTCTGCTCCCTGACGCTAAAATCTTATTGTCTGGACTGAAAGTAATGGTATCAATTCCTTCTGTATGACCCATGAAAGTATGTAAACTGTTCCAGCTAGAAACATCCCAGATTTTGATGGTTTTATCTAAACTACTAGAAGCCAAAATTTTACCATTAGGGCTGAACGCTACGTTGGTAACATTATGTTCATGTTTATCAAGAGGTTTAATGTTATTGCCTGTAGCTATATCCCAAATTTTGATGGTTTTGTCTACACTACCAGAAACTAAAATTTTACCATTAGTAGGACTGAACGCCACACTTGAAACATCATCGCTATGATCCTGAAAAATTGTCCGAACTTCACCTCTATCTATGTCCCAAAGAATGATATCGTTATCTCGACTGCCAGAAGCCAGCATTGTACCATCATGATTAAATGCAATGCTATTGACAATCTCTTTATGCTGGTTAAGAGTTTTAATCTCCGACTCCGGCTTGGTTGGATCCCAAATTTTAATCGTGCCATCATCACTGCCCGAAGCTAATATAGAGTAATTAGGACTAAATGCTAGGCTGCGAACCCAATCTTTATGACCTTCAAAAATTTTAGCTTCCGGATCTTTAGCATTAACGTTCCAAAGTCTAGTTGTTCTATCGTCACTAGCAGAAGCAAGAGTTTTACCATCAGGACTAAATGCTACAAAAATAACTCGATTTTGATGCCCCGCTAGCATTTCAACTTCTTTTTTCCTATCTAAATCCCACAATTTAATGGTTTTATCTCGACTGCCAGAAGCAATTAGTGTTTGATTGGGACTCAGGGAAATACTGACAATACCATCTCCATGACCTACAAAAGTATGAGTTGTTTGGCTGGTAGCAATATCCCAAACTTTAATGGTTTTATCGAAACTACCAGAAATAATTGTTTGACTATCCTGACTGAATGCAATGCTTGTCACTAGATCAGTATGACCTACAAGTTTCTTATAGGGCTGAAAACTCTTGTCCTTTGTTATTTTCCAAATTTCAACCGTATTATCTTGACTTCCGAAAGCAATCAACTCGCCATTTGGACTAAATTGAACACTGTAGATATACTCACCCTCTTTTTGTTCAGCTAACGTTTCAATTAGTTCACCACTCATTACATTCCAAATTTTAAGACTTTTATCTTTGTGGCTGGCGGTAGCAATAATTTGATTATCAGGGCTGAACGAAAGACCTACAACCGTTTGTTTGGACGCTTTAAACCTATTTATTTCTTGACGGCTTTTCACATCCCAAATTATAACTTCTCCCTCTCCACTACTGTAAGCTAACGTGCTTCCAGTAGAATTAAAAATTACACTAAAAGCCGAATTTTGATGCTTTTCAATATTGTGCATCGGTTCCATTCCGTTAACATCATAAAGTTTTATGTTGCCGTCTTGGTTAGCCGTGGCTAAAGTTTTTCTGTCTGGGCTAAAAGCTAATGTCATAACAAAATCTTTGGGGGTTCCCAGGCGATTATATTCCTTCTCTGTCGCATAAACACTATTAAACAAAGTTCCCCAAGCTAATACTGGAGGCTGCCCCTTAAAAAATTGACTTTCCTTAAATCGAATAGTAATTCGCAAACTTTCCAGTAGTGAATCAAATATTCTTCCCTGATTAAAAAGCGACTCAGAATATGAACTACGAGCCTCAATCTGTGACTGTATTGCCGATCGCCATTGCAAACCTGCAAACCCAGCTAACATCAGAGCAAATGCAGAAAAGCTGCTCAGTGCAATCAGGGTTCGGCGTCGTTGCCGATCGCGCAATCCCCGACTCAACTCAATAAATTGATTCTCTTCTGGACTAAAACCACCCAGAACTTGATTGAAAACCGGATCTATTCTGAGTTCTAACACCTGCTCTAACTTCGCTCCACTCCACAGTTCTGCATCAGATTTTTGGGATTTCCATAGATTCAGATCATTATTGAGTCGGTTGCGAATGGCGATGGCCTTTCTATTCTCCTGAATCCATATATTTAAGGTAGTCCAAGAGGTTAACAGAATTTCATGAGTAATATCGATTGTGGATTCTTGGGAGTCGTGAGACCGATCGCTCACTAATAATTTTTGATCAACCAGCTTTGCCAGGACTCCTTGTTCTAATTCATCATTAAATAACGCTTTAGATGCCCTGCGACGGACGGGCTTCCACTCGCCCCCAGATGCTGCATCCTCACCAATATCAACCAATTTTAGAAAGATTCTTTGGGTTGCCTGTTGTTCGTTCGGTGACAAAGCCTCATAAATGGCATCAACGTGCTTTTGTAAGGCTCCCTGAACCCGTCCTATCTGGTGATAGGTTTCTAACTTTAAAGTCCGGTTCTGACCTAACCCCTGTTCAACTTCGGTTTCCCACAGCAAGTTTAGGGTATATTGCAATAAGGGCAGATAACCCGCTTGTCCTTTAATATCTTTGAGGATTTCTGGGACTAGCTCAGGCTCAAAAATAACTCCATGATGGGCGGCTGGCTGTTCGATCGCCAAGCGCAATTCATCCGGCTGCATTTCTGCAATCAGGGGGCGATGCTTATCGGTGATTTTGGCTAATTTGGGATGCGGACTCAGTTTGTCTAAGAAATCCGCCCGCATAGTCCCGATGATTTTGACCCCGTTGAGTTGGGTTTTATTTAAGTTGACTAAGCTATTGATAAATAGGTCACGCTTATCACTCTGAGTCGTGGTAAAGAGTTCCTCAAATTGATCCAGGACAATTAACCAATATTCATCGGGTTGTTTGAGTTGGGTAATCACCCGATGCAGAGTATCGGCTTTCGCTTCTCGGGCAATTTGGGCGTCAGATTGTTTGTATTTACTCAGTAAGCTGGCATAGAACGAATCAAAGGGGTCCCGGTCAGGAGTAAAGATAATTTTGACAAATCGTGAACCCCTTTTCTGCGCTAACCAAGGAATTAAACCCGCTCTAACTACGGAGGATTTCCCACTCCCACTTGCTCCCATGAGTAAAATCAGGTTGCTTTGTTCGAGTTCATTGACTAAGCCGGTTAAAAATTGGTCTCGGCCAAAAAATAGGTCTTTATCTTCACAGTCGAATTTCTTTAACCCTTTATAGGGTGAGGTTGGGATGAACTCCCGATTTTTGATGCCTTCACTGGAGGCTTGGATAATTTCCGTATGGTTGAAGGTAAGGATATGTTCATGGATTAAATTTCCTTGAATATAATCTCTGCCGACGGCCTCGGTATAATTCCCTGAATTGATATCAATGTAATTTCCGGTATCAACTTCAATTTGCCGATTGTCTTCGTTATAAGTTTCCATGATTGATAGCATCCTTAATTGTTTTGAAACCCGGTTTTATGAACCGGATAGGTGTACAGGAAAGACTTAAACTTTATTGAC
>JAABSJ010000173.1 GCA_011390515.1 Oscillatoria sp. | reverse complement strand
TCAACAGGTATTTTTGATTCATTTGAGCGCCACCTGATATATACCACCCCCTCAAGTTACCCTCTATCAGGTGTCATTAATTTCGGATATTTGAGAATTTAAGGAGCCTAAAATGGCTCCTTTTATGGCTCCACACCAGACCAAGTATCGGAATATCAAGGGTTTTGGCCTGTTTTTCCATCACCTTGACAGGGCTAGTATATGACGAGGAACTTTTATGCAGCAGTTCTCTCAATCCCTCAATCGCAGTAGAGTTTCCGGGAAAAGCTATTTTTTCTAGGGTTTCAGCAATTGAAACGAGGGCAGAACTGCCATCTAGAAATTCTATTAGCTTTTTAATAGTAATTTCATTACCTGTGGCGATTTTACCCAAGCTTTCTGCCACTCGTATGCGGGTGATTGTATCGGGAGTAGTTTCCAGAACTTTGACTAACGCCGAAATTGCCGTTTTGTTACCTGGGCCAATTTTACCCAAGCTTTCTGCCGCTTGTCTGCGGGTAAACTCATCGGTAGTAATTTTCAGAAGATTGACTAACGCCGAAATTGCCGTTTTGTTACCTGGGCCAATTTCACCCAAGCTTGCTGCCGCTTGTCTGCAGGTATCCTCATCGGTAGTAGTTTCCAGAAGATTGACGACAGCGGAAATTGCCGTTTTGTTACCTTGGCCAATTTTACCCAAGCTTTCTGCCGCTTGTCTGAGGGTCCACTCATCGGTAGTAGTTTCCAGAAGCTTGACTAAAGCCGAAATTGCCGTTTCGTTACCTTGGCCGATTTCACCTAAGCTTGCTGCCGCTTGTCTGCAGGTATCCTCATCGGTAGTAGTTTCCAGAAGATTGACTAAAGCCGAAATTGCCGTTTTCTTACCTTGGCCGATTTGAACTAAGCTTTCTGCCGCTTGCCTGAAAGTCCCATGTTGGGTAGTAGTTTCCAGAAGATTGACTAACAGAGAAATTGCCGTTTTGTTACCTTGGCCAATTTTACCTAAGTTTTCTACCGCTTGTCTGTGGGTGTAACAATCAGTAGCATTTTCCAGAAGATTGACTAATGCATAAATTACCGTTTTGTTACCTGGATCAAGTTTATTTAAGCTTTCTGCCGCTTGGATGCGGGTCTCTTCATGGGTAGAGTTTTCCAGAAGATTGACTAACAGAGAAATTGCCGTTTTGTTACCTTGGCCAATTTTACCTAAGCTTTCTGCCGCTGCTGTGAGAATCCACTTCTTGGTAGCATTTTCCAGAACATTGACTAACGCGGAAATTGCCGTTTTGTTACCCGGATCAATTTCACCTAAGCTTTCTGCCGCTTGTATGCGGGTCTTCTCATCGGTAGAGTTTTCCAGAAGATTGACTAACGCGGAAATTGCCGTTTTGTTACCCGGATCAATTTCATTTAAGCTTTCTGCCGCTTGTATGCAGTTATCCTCATCAGTAGTAGGTTCCAGAAGATTGACTAACGCGGAAATTGCCGTTTCGTTACCTTGGCCGATTTGACCTAAGCTTGCTGCCGCTTGTCTGCGGGTGTCAAAGTCAGTAGTAGGTTCCAGAAGATTGACTAAAGCCAAAATTGCCGTTTCGTTACCTTGGCCAATTTTACCTAAGTTTTCTACCGCTTGTCTGCGGATGTAAAAATCAGTAGTAGGTTCCAGAAGATTGACTAAAGCCAAAATTGCCGTTTCGTTACCTTGGCCAATTTTACCTAAGCTTTCTGTCGCTTGGCTGCGGGTGTAAAAATCAGTAGTAGGTTCCAGAAGATTGACTAAAGCCAAAATTGCCGTTTCGTTACCTTGGTCGATTTGACCTAAGCTTTCTGCCGCTGCGCTGCGGGGGTAACAATCAGTAGTAGTTTCCAGAAGATTGACTAAAGCCAAAATTGCCGTTTCGTTACCTTTGCCGATGTGAACTAAGCTTTCTGCCGCTTGTCTGCGGGTATCGTTATGGGTAGAGGTTTTCAGAATATAAATCAATTCATCAATGCTCTGAGCTTTCATCTGGCTTCAAAAGAGTTTAGGGTAGACACCAAGGGGTTTGACAGGAACCGGAAAATATCGAGCAGCCTCCAGCCGTCGCGTTAGGGTACTCCTCTGGCAATATCTCTCTTAACTTGCGATATGCTGATTATACCCTGGACAACGACTTTAGGCAGGACTTCCCCCTGGGGATGCCTTGGTAGCACCGCAGACAGAAGATTTGGCACTCGGCAAAGCCAAGTCCCGCCCTATTGGAGGTTCTGCCTCCAGTCCCCAAAAGCGAGCAAGATTCACCCTCGTGACTCGCTTAAGCTTTCGTCACGAGAGTAACATCATCTCCTACCCCGAGAGTCGTTCGCGACGATACACCCATCGCGCCAGCATCCCCGCCACAACCGTCCACCACAGCAGCCATTGGATATGAATCAGATGGTAGCCATCAAAGCGGAATATCCCTTCCAGTTCCACCTCTCCCATCCAAGCGACAAGTTGGCCATAGTGATAGGTTGGTAAAAAGAGAATAATATCTCCCACCCAAGCTTCCCAAGCTTGAGGAAGTAAGGGGGAGATCTTTAAGCCACAGCTAAGTGCCATAATGGCCAGGAAGGCTAAAAGGGCAAAGTTCAAAGATTCGGTTTTGAAAAGATATGCCAGGGTAAAGCTAAAAATGGCGAAGGGAACGACTCCTAAGACTAGGATAAAGCTCAGGTAAAACATCCAGGGTTCCCAGATGAATGAGGAGTTTTCGCTGAACTGACTCGCACCCCAACCGCTGACAAAAGCCAATCCAGTCATTAAGGAGGCTAACACCAGGAAGTTCCCCACTTTAGCGGCTAGATAGGTGGTAAAGGACAGGGGAGTGATCCGCAGTAACTTCAACCAGCCCCGATCGCGTTCTGAGGCAATCTTAACCCCAAACTGACTCACACAGACAAAAACCACCAACGCGGCTAGAGATGCAGCAACCAGGGATTGAAACTGGTCGGGGGTATTCTGTTCAATCGAGAATCCCGCAAAAATCGCAAATCCCAGGCCGATGATAATGGTATCAACTTTACGAAAGGTTTGCAGCAGTTCAACATATAGTTGTCCCCAGAAAGCTTTGAAACTAAAGCTGCCGGGGTCTGACTCAGATTTGAAGTTGGAGGAGTTTTCACCATCGGCACTGGACTCGGATTTAAGTTTAGCCCCTTCCTCTAACTCATGGTAATAGTTTTGTAGATCCTGGTAAGGAGGAAACTCTTGAATTTCTAAGTTTCCATTGTCGTTACTTAAGCGCACTTCCCGGGTAACCAAACCTGCAATTTCATCACAATCTTGTTCACTGTGACTAATCGCCAAAATGGTTTTTCTTTGCTGCTCAAACTCCCGGACTTGTTTCCAGAAATTTTGGCGAGCTTCGGAACTGAGATTGTTCGTCGGCTCATCAAGAATTAAAATATCGGGATTTCCGACAATGGCTAGGGCAAAATAGAGGGATTGAGCCTGACCGCCCGCGAGGGTAGTGGCGTAATCATTTTGCTTGGTCGTTAGGCGTGTTCTTTCGATAGTTTCAGCCAAATCAAAGGGCTGAGGATAATAACTTTGAAACAGCCGAATGGTCTCTTTGACCGTTAACCCTTCCACGGGCTTGGCTCGTTGCAGCATCGTTCCCAGTTTAAGATGTGCTTGCGGGTCTTTGGGCGATTTTCCAAAAATTTCAATTGATCCCTCATCAGGAGCCTGCAAGCCACAAATTAGGTTGACCAGCGTTGTTTTGCCCGAGCCATTATCGCCCCGTAGCAAAATAAATTCACCGGGCAAAATGTCGAGATTTATCTTATCCAGGACCTTTTGGCTTTGCTTGTTGATGACATAACTTTTTGACAAGTCCCGGATTTGGATGGCGGTTTTCATAATGTAAATCCCAAAATCAGAAAAAAATTAGCATCAGGTTAAAGCATTTGAAACCAGCCCAGATTTTGGAGTAGGAACCACACTCCCAGACCTGACAATAACGCCGGAGCCAAGGGGATGGGAAACATACTCATCAAAATTAATGTAACTGCGCCACCAATGAGCATTTCTGGAGTGAATACAGAATCAGTTGTGCAGGTCGAGAAAATGCAAATCTGACTGGATAGGAACTTTGCAATTAGCAAAAAAGCCGCTAAACCCACGATAATTTTGGCTAAACTTTTAGGGATTCCGAAGATTTTATCTGAGTCATTCATGATTCATTCTCCAATTTTTCTAATTGACTTGCTCTATAATCCAACATAGTCCAGTAGCCGCCGCACTTCCCGCCACAAAGGCGACGGGAGGAGGAACCAGCAACGCACTACTTCCGATGGTTACGACGGCTCCAATCGCAGCAGCCGTTCCGGGGGAACATCCCGCAGATTTCACATTCACCTCGGCTACAGCCACCTGGTCTGGATGACTGACTGAGCGAGCCTCCAGCCTAGTTTTCCCTTTCTTCACCCCAGTCACGATTCCATTGTCATCGACTTGAGCAATGTTGGGATTAGCTGAAGTCCAAGAGACGCTTTTGTTGAAATAGCCTCGTCCCTCCAGCTTCGCTTGAACCCGTTTCTGGTTATTCACTCCAACCTTCACCGAGGAAGGTTGAACCTGAACATCGGTGACAATGGGATCGAGAATCCCAACTGTAACCGAGCGGGACTGGCTTTCATCGATAATTGAAGTAGCTGTTAGGGTAACTTGTCCCCGGTCTAACCCATTGAGATCGCCATCGGGGGAAATGGTTGCTTGCTCGGGATGATCTGAAGACCAAAACATCCGGGTATCCGCCGCAGTACAATTCCCTTGACAACTCGCTTGGGCGTTCAGATGAACCGTCTCACCAACATAGAGCTGTTTGGGGTAAGGTTGAAGCTGAATCCCGGTAATTTGAGGCGGATTCTCAATCACAGAAACCCCAATGGTTTGACTGACACGGGGGTTTTCTGTCCAAACCGCTGTTAGGGTTGTGGTTCCGGGTTTTAGAGCCTTGACTCGATTGGTCTCATCAATTTGGATGAGGTCGGGATTAGAGACTTGCCAAGAAATTGACTTGTTTTTCAACCATTTAACACCAATAAAGTCAACTGAAAGTTGTTTTTCAACTCCTTCTTTGATTCGCAATTCTTGGGGTTTAATGCTTAAACTGGGTAAAACTTCAATAGGAATTTGAAACTGGACTGAGTTTTTGGCTGAATTTTGATTCTCCAAGCCAATCCTGACCGATACTTCCGTTTTCCCGGCATCTTTTCCTTGGACTAAGACCTGTTTTCCCTCCTCTTGATCTAAAAAGGCGATGCCTTGATTTTTGGATTTCCAGTGAATTTCTGGGGTATAATAGCCTGTACCTGTGGCTTTGGCGTTGAGGGTAGCAGTTTCTCCCGGTCTGATTTCTATGGATTCGGGGTTGACTGAGGTTTGCCAACAGCTCACTTGGTCAACCTGTTGCCACCAGATAATACCACTACAGCCATGTTGCTGAATTAGGGTATAGGTGACGAGTAAGACAGTCCAAATCAGAAATATGCCGAGCAACCCTCTAAAATATTTAGAAAGTTGATTCCGCAGTCCTGAATCAGACTGAGATTTTGAAGGAACTTCTGATGTCATAAGCCGAGTTATTTGTAAGGTTCATGGGAAAGCTCTTACGACCCTTTCAAGTCTCGAAATCTATCGTATCATTAATCGATCCAGAAAACTAGCTTCGACGGCGACGCTCCGACGGAGCCAGCCGTTTGGAGAAGATTCCCAGCAAATAGGCCACAACAATCAGTGGATTGAGCAACATTACCCGGAACCCCCGAGGCGTTCCCAACGTCTCCCAGAGGTGCCCACGGCAACTGGGCCGATCGCAGTTGAAATACAAGACCATCGGGCGAGGAAGTCATTTTCCCCTAATCGACGGATATAATCTCAAAACTATCGCGGTTATGAATCCGGTAAAACAAAAAATCAGAGTCCAGGGTTAAAATTTGGCGCTGTCCGGTCTCTTCTGCTACCAATACAAGAGTTGCATCGGCAAAGTCCATTGGGCGATCGCGATATTGTTCCATCAATGCCAACAAACGGGTCATCTGTTGTGCTGTATCAATGGAATAGGTGATAAGTCCGGCATGAACAATTAGCTTGCCCAGTTGGTGTTAAATTCTCCAACCGCCTAGCCGATGAGTCAGATACATCGCTTCTGTGAGAAAAGCCCAAGTCGTCAGCAAGGGGCAGGCGTAACCGCTAATGGCTAGGCGGTAAGCGTGGTGTTTGGGCTCTCGGCGATCGCCGATGGTAATCAAAATGCCGGTATCACAAAGAATCACAGATTCAGTCCTTGATCACGGTATTTTTCAACGAGGTAATCAGTGTAGTTTGGCGGTGCAGTTTCTGGGTTAGGGGGTTGGGGATTGAGGGGGAGTGCATCCACTTCAGCAAACCAGTTTTCCCAAAGGGTAGTGTAATCGGTTTGAGGTTGAAGGGAGCGAGCAAAGGCGAGAATTTGGGTTAAGGATTCGGGGGGAAGGCGATCGAGTTCGCGATCGAGTTGTTGTCGGATTAGGGGAGGGTTTGACATGGGCGGGGTTGATGGGGTAGTGGATTGCTTGGGCAGTTGAGAAATCGGGCTTCTTAGGAAACATTATGCCTTACAATTGCGGTTATTGCAGAAACCCGGTTTCTGGGCTTTTTGGGACTAGAGGCAAGAGCGAATTTGGTCATGGCGGATTCATGTCCCAAGGAACAGGAGGGAAGAGGACTTTCGCTCCCCTCTTGCTCCCCCTTCCCTCCCAGGGAAGGGGGCTGGGGGGTTAGGTCTCTTCTCTCCCATTTCCCCCTAAATTAGACGCCACTCCTCCAATTAAACCATTAGCAGTATTGAACAAATTAATCGGGCTTTTACCATCAGTAATCAACACACTTTGTAGAGCTAACCCCGCTAAGAGTCGCGCTTGCATTTCCGGTCCAGCTTGGGCGATCGCCCGCAGGGTCTCAGGCCCCAGGGCCGCAACTTTTTCGGCGAATTCCGTACTGGTAATTTCCGCCATGCGTTGAGCTTTTTCTATTTCTAGGTTTGTGAGAGCTTGTTGATGGGCGAATTCTGCTTCTTGGCGCGATCGCAGTTGGGCGAGCTCGACTTCGGCGCGGATGCGGTTTGCTTCGGCTTCTTGGGTGGCTAAATTCACTTGTAATTGCCCTTGAATCTGTGCGACTTCGGCTTTGGCACGGGCGGAGGCGGGGGCTTGTCCTATGGAGGAAATGGTGGCGTTTTCTGCTTCTAATTCCAGCAGGTTTCGGCGTTCGGCTGCGGCGGGACTTTTGTCTACGATCGCCTGTCTTTCTAGTCTTGCTTCGGCTTGTTGGGCAATGCCTTCTGCATCATGGCAGGCGGCGGCTTCTTGGGCATCATGTGATTTTAGGGATCAGAACGGGTAAAATCCTCCTAGGGGTATTTATTTTTTAGCCTCGCCACTAATGAAATGTATGATCGTTCAGTTACTTCTCCTCGGAATTTTACTGCCCGTTGATGTCGCCCAAGCGGGCGAGGTAGAACCCTGGCAAGCAGAGGGGTTCGGGAACAAGCTGGAATTCTCTGCTGATGGTGCCGATCTGGATCCTGTATTGTTCCCACCCCTGGAGGGCGATCGCACTGAGACTGAGGTTAAGGTCCTTTTTCCCGAACCGGATGCCGGGGAGGGGACAGTTTCCCCCCAAGGTGAGATCGCCCAAGGGGACCCCGCCACCGCACCGGAGGGAACAGCCCCCCGCCCAGGGACTCCCTTACATCGGGGGATTCCCGGGGAACAACCGTTCATTCCCCAACGCATCCCCTTTCGTCCGCGCACGGATGTTACCACTCAAAGCAACCCTTATGCGGCTTCTCCAGGGATTACGGTGATGACTCCCTCCGGTTATGGTGCCGGTTGGGGAAGTGCGGGATTTGGGGTGGGTTTACAGGAACGAACTCGGTTTACAGATAGCAGTGATGGGGTTGCCGGATTCGGCATCGGGTTTGGCAATCCTCGGGAAAATATTGGCTTAACCGTGGGTGTGACGGTGACGGATTTATGGGGTGATGCCTTTGAGGATGGCAGTGTTAGCTTAAAATTGCATCGGCAATTGCCCAATGATTTTGGCATTGCGGCAGGGGTACAGGGAGCGCTCACTTGGGGGGAAACCGATGGGGGAACCTCTGGGTATGGTGTGGTGACGAAACGGTTTGTTTTGGATGACCCCGAGAACCTGTTGAGCCAATTGTATGTGACCCTGGGGGTCGGAGGGGGACAGTACCGCTCTGAGTCGGATATCGAGGCGGGAGAGGGGACTGTCGGACTGTTTGGTTCGGTGGCTTTGCGGGTTGCACCTCCGGTGAGTGCGATCGCCGAATGGACGGGTCAAGACCTCACTTTGGGGGTCTCCGTGGTGCCGTTCCGGAATATTCCTTTTGTGATTTCTCCGGCGATTACGGACATCACCGGCAGCGCTGGAGATGGCACAAGGTTTATTCTCGGGATTGGTTATGGGTTTACATTTGATCGGTTGTAGTACAGGGTTGTTTAGATCGGGAATCTCACAATGAAACTGTTTAAGGGATGGATGAAATGGTTTTTGGCGATGACATTGGTGGCGATCACTGCTGATCCTGCCATCACCCAGACGGGAAACCAGTCCGATGTCACGGGACCCATAATAGAGCAGCCACCAGATCCCCTGCCACCAGATCCCCCTCCGGAAGAGTCACCACTGCCCCCTCCGGAAGATCCCCCTGCGATCGCACCAGCCGCAGAGATCCCACCGTTGCCGACGCCCCCGGAAACGCCTGGGGAAACACCCCCGGAAACACCCCCGGAAACGCCCCCGGAAACACCCACGGAAGTAATCCCGGAAACGCCTACGGAAATACCCCCAGAAACGCCTACGGAAACACCAACGGAAACTCCTACGGAAACTCCACCTGGAAATCCTGCGGTGATACCTGTGGATACCCCGGGGGAACTGCCGGATCAGATTCCCGTTCAAACCCTTGATCCGATTAACACTCAAGGGCCAGATTCCAGTCCCCCCCTGGTTGTCATCCCCGAGAATCCCCAGGTTCCCCTTGAGGAGGAAATTCTTGTAACTGTGGGTGAGAATAATCCCGAACCCGACCCCACCACCGAAAGTGCTAATCCCATAGACGGGCAGATTCTCGAAGGTGCCGCCAGCACAACGGGAGAAGCACAGCCCTTGAGTCCCCTATCTGAGCAAGAAATCGATCGCCCGGGTTATGAAAGTCAGTTAGCTGCTGCTGATATTGGCGTGGCGGTTCAAATGTTGGAAGAATATCAGGCAATGGAGTTTAGCAATTATTTAGAAGTCGAGTTATTTGGGGAAACGGCGACTCCCGATGATATTGCCCAAACCTTGTATGATTTGTGGCAAGCGACGGGTAACAAGAGTGCATTTATTTATGTCTCAGCGTTAGCGGATCAATTAGAACTGGTGATGATTTTTCCGCATAATTTTAGAGTCTCGCGGGGCAGTTCTGACTTGGTGGCTTCGACGAATTTAGCCCAAGGACTGATTGAGAGAAGCACCGATTTAGCCGTTCGCGAAACCGTGCCCAATGTCTCTCGGGAACAGCTTCTTGAACAGGTGCAAAACTTGCGATCGGAACTGACTAATCCCAGAAAAATCAACAGTCGGAGTTACTTACGCAGCGCCCAACAACTCTATCAGTCCCTGATTGCGCCAATGGAAGCCCAACTCGCAGCCAATGGGATTGAAACCTTAGTCTTTTCGATGGATTCTGGGTTGAGAACCCTTCCCCTGGTGGCATTGCATGATGGGGAACAGTTTTTATTGGAAAAATATGCCATTGCTTTAGTCCCCAGTTTTGGCTTAACCGATGTCACCTATTCCGATATCCGCACCCAAGAAGTTTTAGGGATGGGTTCGGCGATTTTTGATGACCTCAGTCCCCTGCCAGCGGTGCCAACTGAATTGCAAAACATCGTGACCACGTTTGGACGGGGAAATGTCTTTTTGAATGAACAATTCACCGCCGATAATTTCCGAAAAGTTAACCAAGAAAAACAATATGGAATTATCCATTTGGCAACCCATGCGGAATTTCAAGGGGGAAATTTGGATAACTCTTATATCAAGTTTTTTGATAGCCGAGTCGGACTCAACCAGATTCGAGACTTAGCCACGGAACTCGGGTGGAATACCTCGGAAAATCCTCCCATTGAACTCTTAACCCTCAGTGCCTGTCGGACGGCAGTGGGAGATACAGAAGCTGAATTGGGATTTGCAGGGTTAGCTGTCCTGTCTGGGGCGAAGGCATCCTTAGCCAGTTTCTGGTATGTCAGCGATGCTGGAACTCTGGGATTAATGAGCGAATTTTATTCCCAATTAGGGGAAAAACCACTGAAAGCCGAAGCGTTACGGCAAACCCAATTGGCCCTATTAAGGGGAGAGGTTCGCATGGAAGATGGGATGTTATTGCTCTCGAATGGCACAACGGTTCCCCTACCACCGGAATTAGTGGTCCAAGGAAATATGACTCTCTCTCACCCTTATTTTTGGTCGGCGTTTACTGTGATTGGAAATTGGAATTAGGGAACTCCAAAAAATAAAATCCCCAAAACGTTCGTAGTGACTCCTTCACCGAGTCATCTTATACGGAATCCGGTTCTCAACGGTCTATAAAAACCCACACCCTGAAGGGTGGGGCTACACAGACAAAGCCTGCCTAAGCGCTGTCGCGCAGGCTGCGCCAAACGCAGGCTAAAGAGAAAATCGACTTTTAACAACCGGATTTGGTATTAAACAGGACTTAGGCATATTTGGCGAACCCACCCTAAATGTAGAGGCGATTCGGGAATCGCCTTTACCTTTAGGGGGAATGCGTCAGTCCTACTAAAATGGGATAAACTAATTGGAACCCTAATCTGATGGGCAAAAATGGAGTGAGGGAACGTCAATGAGTTATAAAATGGACCGCCGCGCTTATGCGGAAACTTATGGCCCAACGGTGGGCGATCGCATTCGGTTAGCCGATACAGAATTATTTATTGAAGTTGAACAAGACTTTACCACCTACGGCGATGAAGTGAAATTTGGCGGGGGAAAAGTCATCCGCGATGGCATGGGACAATCCCCTATTTCCAATGATAGCGGCGCGGTGGATTTAGTGATTACCAATGCGGTGATTCTGGATTGGTGGGGAGTGGTGAAAGCGGATGTGGGAATCCGGGATGGCAAAATATTTAAAATTGGTAAAGCGGGAAATCCTTATATCCAAGATGATGTTGATATTATTATCGGTCCGGGAACCGAGGCGATCGCCGGGGAGGGGATGATTCTCACAGCAGGGGGAATCGATGCCCATATTCACTTTGTTTGTCCCCAACAGATTGAGGTGGCGATCGCCTCGGGAATTACCACCATGTTAGGCGGGGGGACCGGACCCGCTACCGGCACAAATGCCACCACCTGTACCCCGGGACCTTGGAACATTCACCGGATGTTACAAGCTGCCGATGCCTTTCCCATGAATCTCGGGTTTATGGGAAAAGGCAACAGCAGCAAACCTCGCGCCCTCGTGGAACAGGTCCTCGCTGGCGCAATGGGGTTAAAATTGCACGAAGACTGGGGAACCACTCCAGCGGCGATCGATACTTGTCTGACGGTTGCCGATGAGTATGATGTGCAGGTTGCCATCCATACCGATACCCTGAATGAAGCGGGATTTGTGGAACAAACCATCGCCGCATTTAAAGACCGCACCATTCATACATACCATACGGAAGGGGCCGGTGGAGGACACGCCCCGGATATTATCAAGGTTTGCGGACAAAAAAATGTGCTACCCTCTTCCACCAATCCCACCCGTCCTTATACCGTCAATACCTTAGAAGAACATCTGGATATGCTGATGGTGTGTCATCACCTCGATCGCAGTATCCCGGAAGATGTCGCCTTTGCTGAATCCCGCATCCGTCGGGAAACCATTGCTGCCGAGGATATTTTACATGACCTCGGGGCTTTTAGTATGATTGCCTCCGATTCTCAGGCAATGGGACGGGTAGGAGAAACCATTATTCGCACTTGGCAAACCGCCCATAAAATGAAGGTCCAACGGGGGTTTTTATCCCCGGATGACCGCAAAGATACAATTCCCAGTATCACAGAACATGATAATTTCCGGGCGCGGCGTTATATTGCCAAATATACGATTAATCCGGCGATCGCCCACGGGATTGCAAATTATGTGGGGTCGATTGAAGAAGGCAAACTGGCGGATTTATGTTTGTGGCGTCCGGCATTTTTTGGGGTGAAACCGGAACTGGTGCTCAAAGGTGGGGCGATCGCCTACGCCCAAATGGGAGATGCCAATGCCAGTATTCCCACTCCCCAACCGATCCATTCTCAACCGATGTTTGCCAGTTTTGGAGGGTCTCGGACTGCCACATCTTTTACCTTTGTCTCCCAAGCGGCATTGGAGTTAGAAGTACCGACTCAGTTAGGATTGAGAAAACAGGCGATCGCCGTTTCGGACACGCGGAATCTGGGGAAACGGGATATGAAATTAAATGAAACCCTGCCTTATATTGAAGTAGATCCAGAAACCTATCAAGTTTGGGCGGATGGTCAATTACTCACCTGTGAACCAGCGCAAGTGTTGCCCTTGGCACAGCGATATTTCCTGTTTTAAGTTGCAACAACCGGCGGGGTTTTTAAGTTGCAACAACCGGCGGGGGTTTTAACCCCCAGCTAATAGCTAAAGTCGGTTGAAACCGACTGTAAAAGTCTTATTTAGGGGTGTTTTCAGGGTATTGCAACAAATAAATCACCCAAATGCGATGCTTAAGGAACTAAAAAGACTTTCTTAGCCCGCGCAGGCGGGCTTCGTCCGTATAGCCCCACCC
>JAABSJ010000172.1 GCA_011390515.1 Oscillatoria sp. | reverse complement strand
GTCATATTTGCCAAGGATTTCCACTAAGGCTTCATCCCCTTGTTTGATGATTTTAACGCTACCGGCTAAAGAGGTTCCGGTGATGGCAAGAAAGATGAAAAATAAGGTTTGGTACATGATAAAACTCCTGATGGGGTGGGTGAACTAAACAAATGAACGGAATGTATAAGACTTAAGAATGAAAAAGCTGGTCGGGAACGACGATCAGGGTGTTGCCTTCGCAGCGTAAGACGTAAACTTTTTGGTTAGCGCCGATCGCCAAGTCGCGATCATCACATTGTGCGGGCCAGGAACTGCCTTCATAGAGGACTCGCCCGACTTCCCCGGGTAAGATAGCGGATAAGGTTTTGGCTTCGGTGGCATCGGGGACGGCGATCTCCCTTTTGCTTTTGAGAAACATCGGGCGTAACCAGATCGCCGAAACCGTAGACAGTCCCATCCAATAGAGAACTTGCCACTTAAACTGAACGACCATCAGGGCCTTGGAGAACCCCAGGACCATAACCAGGGCACTCATTCCCATGATTAAGGCGATCGCCTGATATTTATGACCGAAATATTTTCGCACAAACAACTCGATCACACAAAAACTCACTCCAGTGACCCCCCAGAATAGGGGCATCCACCAGATGGGTTCACCTACAGAGATCGGTAACAGAACCTTTGCGCCACTGCTTGTACTCTGGTTCGCCATTATTACTAATGCGGCTGTAGAAATATCGGTTACCACAGGAACTTCCTCCCAACTCGATTCGCTGTCTTTCTCATTACATCCTGGGACTGACTGAGATCCACACTGAGTTGTTTGAGTTCCCTTCGAGTTTCTATCGACTTGGGTTTGATCGGTGACTTTTTTATTTTTTGAATATATTCTGCTGGGGTAAACCGAGAAAAGCTCGAATTAGATTGGCGGTTTCTTGATGAGTTTGCCAACTGGAACTCACCCCATCTAAAGGGAGAAATCTCCCATTTTTTAAAAATAAAACAATCTGAAAGTCTAGGGGAATATCTCCGTCCCAACTGCGGGATTCAATTAAAACATCCCGAATTTCTGCTAGGGAATATTCAACCCGTTGAGAGGCGATCGCCCGATGGTACTTGAGAATCAGGTGATCGCACTGTTTATCCAGGGTACAAGTGACCACAGTTCCCCAGCAAACTAAAGCAAAATTTCCAATCCCAATCGCCAACAATAACAGCAACGGTATCCACCAGAGACGAAAAATCCAGGTTAACAATGAACCGACTGCCAACACCAGAAACGGCAGTCCGAGAATCAAACTACTGGCAATCAGCCAGACGAAATAAGGGCGATGTCTGAGTTTGAGTTGAGTGGGGGTTTTTTCAATAACAATCATCCGCTTAACCTGTTCTTTTATCTCCCAGAGGGCAACAGTCCTCCCGGGGTTTACATTCTTCTATTCTAGAGATTCCCCCTGGGAGTACCCCACTGAGTTATTTGAGACTTCATCGAGTTCTCATCGACTTTGGGAACACTGCCGTTTAAAATCAGGGTGGTGTCTTCCGGTTGTCGTCATCATGCCCAGATCCCTTAAGGTGCGTCCTTCCTGTATTTCTACCCTCAAATCCTCGTTATTACGTCATGGGTTTCCGAGTCAAAAAATCCTGGCGGAAGAGTTGGGTTTCGCCCAATCCACGGTGAGTAATTTCCTGAATGGGAAACCTGTGGATTTTGCAAACTTTATCGAACTCTGTCGGGTTTTGGCGCGAGAATGGCGGGATATTGCGGATTTTGAGGAGAACTCTTTTCCCCCACTGGAATCTCCCCAGTCTTGGAAAATTTTAATTAGCGATCGCACCCCTTCTTCCTCCCTCTCTCTGCAATTTTATCAATCTTTGAGTACGGCAGGTCATGAGGTGATTCTACCCCAAGCAACCCTGAATGAAACGTCATCTCTGCAAGACTATACAATCCCCCTAGAGTCCTTTGATTATTTACTCTTACTCCTATCTGCTGACCGATTAGGCAGCGAATTAGTCTGGGAACAAGTCCGACAAGGGCGGGAGTTGCAGAGTATGAACCCGCAAAGACTGGCAATATTACCGATTTATATTGGCCTAGAAAAGAATCCAGTTATCCCCTTTGAATTGCAACACTTATTAGAGGGAATTCAACCCTGGCAGTGGCGGCATGATGGGGATACCAATGCGATAGTTTCTGACTTAATTAGTCTGTTGTCCGAAGGCCGAATTTCTCTCGGTTCTGGCTATCCTTGGGCGATTCAAGGGTTTCCTATGACTCAGAATCGCTCATCCAGGGCAATTCCCGAGGTTCCCCTGCCCGTTGCCCCTCCGGAATTGCCCGAGGGACAAGTGGAAATTGCTTCTACCTTTTATGTGAATCGCCCTCCGATTGAATCCCGCTGTTATGAAACCATCACTCAACCGGGGTCACTCATCCGCATTAAAGCCCCTAGACAGATGGGCAAAACGTCATTAATGTCCCGAATTCTCCATCATGCGGAACGACAGGGATCGCAAACCGTGGCGGTGAGTTTGCAACTGGCCGATCGCCGGGTATTTAGCAGTTTAAATACATTCTTACAGTGGTTTTATGCCAGCGTTAGCTTGGAGTTGGATTGCTTAGATTTAGACCGATTGGCGAAGTATTCTCAGTTAGCGGAGGCGATTGGCAGTAACCAAAGTTGCAAGGCTTATTTTGAACAATGTTTACTCCCGGAACTCAACGGTCCCCTAACTCTGGGATTAGATGAAGTCGATCGCCTGTTTGAATTTCCCGAGATTGCCGATGACTTCTTTGGCTTATTGCGATCGCTACATGAAGAAGCGAAACGGCGGGATATTTGGAAACAGTTCCGCTTGATTGTGGTGTATTCCAGCGAAGTTTACATCCCCTTAGATGTCAACAAATCCCCTTTTAATGTCGGACTTCCGATAGAATTACCCGAATTTACTCCCGCCCAAGTCACGGAATTAGCCCAACGACACCATCTGAATTGGCATAGCAATCAGGTGGAAACATTAATGGAATTAGTTGGAGGACATCCCTATTTAGTGCGATTAGCCCTCTATTATATTGCCCGAGAAGATGTCACCCTGACGCAATTGGTACAAGAATCACCTACGGAAACGGGATTGTATGGGGATCACTTGCGTCGGCATTTGTGGAATTTAGAAAAATATCCACCCCTGACTATAGGCATGAAAGCGGTTGTTTCCCAAGTTAATCCAGTACGGTTGCCTGCGGAACAGGGGTTTAAATTACAGAGTATGGGATTAGTCAAAATGACCGGCAATGATTGCACTCCCAGATGTCGATTATATGCGGATTATTTTGGCGATCGCCTTAAAGATTAGAACCCATTGGGAATCTGCGAAAACGGGGACGGCGATCGGCTATTCTGGATGCCAAACCTGGAGGTAATACCATTCATGTCCTTTTCTTACTCTCGCACAATTCGCTTTGCAGATACCGATGCTGCTGGGGTCGTCTATTTTGCCAATCTTCTCTCCATCTGCCATGAAGCGTATGAGGCATCCCTGATGGCAACGGGAATAGAGTTACGAACTTTTTTTAATAACCCCAGGGTGGCGATTCCGATTGTTCATGCCAGTATTGATTTTTTTCAGCCCCTGTTTTGTGGGGACGAAGTGGCGATCGCCTTAACCCCGCAATCCCTGACGGGCGATCGCTTTGAAATTACCTACGTCATCCGGGCTGCCTCAATGCCTACAGAACGCCCCCTGGCAAAAGCGCGAACTGAGCACGTTTCCATTGATCCCCAACCCCGAACCCGCCAGCCCCTGACTCCCGAAATGATTCACTGGATCGAGGTTTGGTCCGACTGAGGGGAAAATTTTTAAAATTTTACAAAAATTTGTAAATCTTAATACTGTTTTAATCAGAGTTTAATATTATAACTATATCTCAATAAGAACAAAGTGGACTCGACAGAGCGCCCACGATACTTTCCTGACTTTCCTTGTAGAACACTTAGCAATCAATAATGAAACTAGAACAGGAACTTTACGAACAGATTCGGCAATTAGGCTATTGGGACCGGACCGATCGCATTAACGAGAGTAACGAGAGTCAGCCCTTAGCAAGGGCCTGGTCCAATCCGAACACCACTGCTGCCCCGGAAACGATGTTTCAAATTGTCTGGTTACTCAGTTCGAGTACAAGACGCCAACGACTCAACCCGATTGATGTGCGAATTTTAGACCGGGCGGCAGCAGATTTGGCCTACGATCGCCGAATTGTCCCGTCCAATCAGTCTTATGTCAAATACCTTTGGGAACAGGTTTATCACATGGAATTTCCCCATTTGATGCGGGAAGGTTAAGGCAATTCCATTGATTCAATTGACCATTCTCTCTCCCTGGGAAACCCAAATATTGAGTGTGAAAAGGGTTTTCTTTTACGGTGTCACATGAGGTTGGAGTTGAATTAATACCATTTCTTGAACAATACTGCGGGAGATTTTTCCCCGATTGTTCCGAGGTAACCTGTCTATTTGTACCCAATATTTCGGACGCTTAAAGGGTGATAAGGTAGCGGTGAGTAACGAGGCGATCGCCTCTGCATCGACTTCCCCATTCGCCACATAAACCGCTGTCACCACTTGGCCCCAATCTGGATCCGGTAGGGCGATCGCACAGACATCTTCAACCAAACCCGTCCCCAGAATCGCCGCCTCCACTTCTGCCGGATAAATATTTTCACCCCCACTAATAATTTTGTCGCTGTGGCGTCCCACCACGGTTAAATACCCCGCTTCATCCATAAACCCCAAATCATCGGATTGAAACCTGTTCAAATCCGAGGAAAATGAGGCTAAGTTTTCCCCAGGATAATACCCCTTTGCCAGAGAATCAGCTTGGATAGTAATCATCCCTGTTTTACCAACTTCTAACGCTTCCCCTTCGGGATTCGTAATCGTAATTTGGGCATGAGGCAACAGTCGCCCACAACTCTGATTTCCTGCTAGAAACTCCTCCGGTTTGAGGGTGATAATTTGGGAAGCAGTTTCCGTCATGCCGTAGGTGGGAGAGAGGGGAATCTGGGATTTTCTCGCCTGTTCCAATAATTCCGGCCATGCTGGGGCACCTCCTAACAAAACTGTCTGAAATCGGGCTAAATAATCAGCGGATTCGGGAGTTTCTAGGAGTCTATTTAATTGAGTCGGAACGAGGGAAATAAAAAACGCTTCCGGGTTGATTTTGGAAGCCGTTTGCTCTACAATTGTTTTATATGAGGAAACATTTATAAACCTTCCTCCGGTGGTGAAAGACCGGACAAATTGCATTAAGCCGCTAACATGAAATAGGGGTAACACACAGCAGGAGTTTACCGCAGGGAGTTGGAAATACTCTGTAAATCCAGCCACCGATGCCATTAAGGTTTCCCAAGTATGAATGGCAAAACGCAGTTGACCCGAGGAACCCCCCGTGGGAATCATAATTCCCGAGGGCAGAGTATCCGGTGGATTTTGACAAGCATTTCCCGGAAAGTCCTGTCCCTGATGCCAAATTCGGTCCGGTTGAATCAGTTGAAGGGCCGATCGCCATTCCCGATCCACCCAGTTGGGATTTCCTAAAAACAGGGGACAATCGGCGGCAACGGCTGCAATAAAACCGGCTAAAAATCTGACTGGATCTTGTTCCGCCAGTAACAGAGTCTGGGGAATTTTAGGTTGGATTAACTGGGAAAAAAACTCTAAGGCAGTTGTTCCTAAACTCCCGGTTTTTGCCTCCATCCAAGCTATCAAATCCGATTTTTGCCAACCCCGCGCCCCTGCCTGGGTTGGGATAGCCCCAGGTTTAATTTTGGGGAAGGTTTCGGAGAAAAATTCTACCATAAGAGATCTAAATCCTTCTCAGATTCCAATAAATGATCCACCCCAAATCCGAGGGCACGATGGCCGGTGGGGTGAATGTCTGAAGCTAATTTTAGAACCGTTTTTCTACCAATTTCTGTCTCAAATACTGAAGAAAAAACCGCATCAATCCGGTGTAAATTGCAAAATTGTCTCAATTCCGAAGGAGAACCAGCAATACAGGGTTTAATCACATAAATTCCCGGCCACCCTTGGCGATAGACGGATTGCATTTGGGGCAAAGTGGCGACGGATTCATCTAAGGCGATCGCTGTGGAAAAGCGAGTTCCCAACTCCACCATCGCCTCCAACTCCGTCACCGGCAGCGGTTGTTCCAGATATTCAATGATTCCCCCGAGTTGATCACAGAGTTGTAGCCATTCTTCAGCCTCTGCCAAACTGAGTCCGCCATTGGCATCAAGACGGAGGGAAACCGGGCGATCGCCAGTCCCTTGCTGCAAAGCAAGAACCAGTTCCTGCAAAATCCGGACTTCTCGCTGGAATGGCAAAACTCCAATTTTCCATTTAAAAGTCCGATATCCTTGCATCCACAGGATTTGACGCCCGAGTACAGCCCCTTCTCCCCCGGGTAACAATCCGCTATAGTTTGATTTAGAGGCGGGAGTTTTGTCCTCCAAAAAGGCCGATTTGAACTGAGTTTTTAACGTAGCCGATTCCCAGGCTGATTCTAAGCCAAATTGACAAGCGGGTAAGTTAGGGGGAATCGAAAAAATCGTGCGATCGCTAATCACATCCGGCAGGTTATGACAATAGTCTAAAGCTTCTAAGAACGTTTCCGAACCAAACCAGCCAATAGGTGCAATTTCACCAAACCCAATCTTTCCGTTATCAGCAGTTAGGCGCAGAATAATTCCCTCTCGAATTTCCCAGGTCCCGTGACTGGTTTGCAGAGGGCGTTTAAACTTGCGTTGATAGGGACGAAACTCGAATTTATAATTCATAATATGATGCGGTTGCCATGAAAGAGGGAGGAAATTATCAGCCAGTGGGGGATACCCATCCCATTCGTTTCACCGAACCCCTCCTAATGAAGGGGTGATCACCCTAACCTGAAAAGAATTTTATCACTGATTTGAGATAGACCGAGGGATTTTCCCAATGAATCGTATGCCCGCTATCGGGGATAATTTCCAGTTGGGCAACGGGACAGACTTCGGTAATTTTGTGATTAATTTCCTGAAATTTACAGTCCCATTCTCCCACCAGTAACAGCAGGGGAACGGAATGAGACGGCAGCAGTTCCCAGAGGGAGGGTTGACAGCCGCTTCCCATCTGTCGCAGGGAAGTTGCTAAAGTTTTGGGCTGATTTTGCAAGCGATTCTGGAAGAGGCGATCAAAGGAAGGATGATGGCGAACTGAATGAAACAAGGGTTGCTGATACCACTGGCTTAAAAATGAGTAAAAATCGCCAGTTTCCAACTGTTGGGCGAGAATTTCATCCCGATGACGACGTTGCGATCGCCCCTCCGCAGACTCCAAACCCGGTGAAGCAGATTCTAAAATCACTTTTTCAAAACGGTCCGGAAAATGCAGGGTTAAATACAATGCCAATCGCCCTCCCATTGAATATCCCAGTAAATAACACCGGACAATTCCTAACTCATCCAATAACTCAATTAACCCTTGGGCAGTATGGGACATTTGATAACATTCATCTCCCCCAAAAATTCGAGTTTTACCATGTCCCGGCAAATCCACCGTCACACAACAAAATTTATCCGATAGCGTCTCAATGATTTCATAAAAGTTATCCCCCCGACCCATAAAACCATGTAAAAATAGAATGCCAGGGTTTTGGGGGTTTCCGAAAATTTTATAATGAAAATCATACAAACTTGGCATTTTTATCGTCATGAAGGGAACGGCAAAACCGTCCCCCACCCCTATTTAAAAATTTGATGGCTGGGAAATACCTTTACAGAATAAATCCCAAACCCAACAATAACCCACTCCAAAAATGAACTGCAATAGCAATAAATTTGCAGTTACTCACTTTTTCCGGACTGTCATGATAAGTGGCAACATGACGGCAGAGTTTCAGACTCGCAGGCAACCCAGCAAAACTGAGTAACGTCCAAACCGGGAAGCTACCCAGGGCCACCAACAGCCCTGTAATCGCGAAAATACTCCCACAAAACCAGGGTAAGAGTTGAGCACCCCGGTGAGTCCCCATACGAACCAAAGGCGATCGCTTCCCGGCAGCTAAATCGTCCTCAACTTGGTGAAAATGGGAACAGAATAACACCAAAGTTGTGGCAATTCCTACCACAATGGAAGCCAATAAACTCAGATTAGACCAATTCTGCACTTGACTATAATAAGCCGCCGAAACCCCCAAAGGACCAAAGGCAAAAAAGCAGAGAAATTCCCCCAATCCTTGATAACCCAATCGAAAGGGAGGACCCTGATACATATAGCCCAAGAAACAACAAAGCAAAATTAATCCCAGAACTGTTAAATCTTGTTGCCACCAACAAATTGCCCCAATTCCTAAAATACCCAGGGCTAAACATAAGTTTCCTGCCCAAAAAACTAAAGATTTATTCCCGGTTAAATTGACTACAGAATGATGCTTTTTTTTGTCAATTCCCGTATCTGAATCAAACACATCATTACTAAGATTTTCCCAAGCCAAAATTAAAATGGCCGAACTGATAAAAGTAGAAGCTATCGACCAGTTCAGGGAATGATGCTCATACCAAGCCACCGCAGTTCCCACCCAAATTGGCATGATAGCCACACTATACATGGGAGGTTTAATAGCAGCTAACCATAACTTGTAATTCGAGGGCTGAATGGTCTGAGTTGTCATTGATTATTCCTATTATTCTTCCAACCAGCCCCATCATTTTACGATGGCGGATAGAAAAGTCTCAGAGGATGAAATAAAAATTAAGAATTAATACGCAGTCCGGGGGTCTCATACAGAATCCGGTTGTCAAAGGTCTGTAAAAACCCACACCCTCAAGGGTGGGGCTACACAAACGAAGCCCGCCTGCGCGGGCTCATCCAGGAAATGGACTTTTAACAACCCGATTTGGTCTCATGTCTGTTTTCTCTCTTATAGCCTGCGTAGGCAGGCTTTGTCCGTATAGCCCCACCCTTGAGGGTGTGGGTTTTTACGATAACTACCGGATTGGGTCCTATAGCCTAGCTGCGGATAAAACAGCCGATCGCCTCTGTGTCACCACCAATTGAAAATTAGCCGAGGGGACAAAGGTAATCCCCCGACGGTGAGGACGAATCGGACCCCGATCGCAGAGGGCCAATTCATAGCGGGAGAGGACCGTTGCCAGGACCAACTTCATCTCATACATGGCTAGGGCCATGCCGATACAACTGCGACTCCCCCCGCCAAAGGGAAAATATTCGTAGGGTGAAAACTTGCGATCGCAAAACCGCTGAGGCTTAAATGCCAACGGTTCTGGATACACCTCCGGACGGCGATGGGCTAAATAAATGCAAGGAACCAACACCGTCCCTGGTGCAAATTCATACCCCTGGATTTCCACGGATTCCTTCACCACCCGAGGTTGAGAAATCAAGGCGATCGGATACAGACGTAACGCCTCTTGACAAACCGCTTGCAGAAAGGGCAATTGCGCCACTGCCATCGGGTTGGGGTGACTCCCCAGACTATCCAATTCCGCCACCAACTGCGATCGCACCTCGGAATCCTGATGAATCCAATAAAATGCCCAAGTCAGGGCCGATGCGGTCGTATCATGACCCAACAACAGCAGGGTAATCAACTGATCCCGTAATTCCGCCTCCCCCATTGCCTCTCCCGCCTGATCTTGTGCAGACATCATCATGGAAAGGACATCATTGCCATCGGTTTGACCCCGGCGATCGCGAATTTCTGCATAAATTAACTCATCAATTTGCTGCTGTTGGCGCAGAAATTTCCCCCAAGGACTCCAGGGACCCAAATCTTGCTGTAACGGATTCCAAAAAAATTGCACCGAGTTGAGGGTAGAGTTCACCGACTCTAAAAACGGTTCAATCAGGAGTTCGAGTTGGTGGGCTCGTTCCCCGGGGTTCATGCCAAACACCACCCGCAAAATTGTTTTGAGAGAAATCGCCGACAGGGCCTGACGCAGATTCAAATTAGAACCCGGTTGCCAATGGGCGATCGCCTCGGAGGTAATATCACAAATCTGGTTGCCATACCCTTGCAACCGTTCCCCATGTAAAGGTGGCATCAAAAGCTGGCGCGTTCCTTGATGCTTGGCCCCATCCTGCATAATCAGAGACTGGGACCCGGTGAGAGGGCGAAACGGGTCGGTGATTTTGCCTAACTCAAACGCCCCTGCCGCCGAGGTAAAAATCTGTTGAATCCCCTCTGGATGACTCAAAAACACCACCGGGGGAGAGTTTCCCCCCAATAAATGCAGGGTGAAAGGGTCACCATAGCGACTGGCATTCCGGTCCAGATAGGCGATCGGATTGGCAATCATTTGTAGCGATTGCAGAAAAAACGGTGCCCTAGGGCCTGCTGGCAACTTCATTGAACCCCCTGTGAATCCCTCAGTGACATACAATGCTGAGAATGCGGGATCTATTTTACCGGGTAGATGTCCCCATCAAGTGCGCGTGTCCGTGGGAACCGTGCGATGGTTAGATAGATAGGAGGTACTTTTGAGGGTACCCGCCGTAAACCGGGGACTATTTCCCCCAAACAGCCCAAAAAGCCATCCTTTCCTCCATGCTAGTTGTACCGTCTGATACCAACATGAAGCCAGACCGCAAGGATCTTTATCAGTTCCTTGTCGCTTGTCAGCAGGTATCCGTTGAGAAAGAATGCCCCCAGATTGCCACCCTATCCTTGGAACTTCCCCCCCTGGACCCCCTAGCGGTTTTACAGGCGATCGCCCAACCCGAGGACCCACATTTTTATTTTGAAAATGGCAATAAAGGGGAAGCGATCGCGGCGATCGGGGCGGCAATCACCTTTCATGTCCCCTCGGGTTCCGCAAGATTTGGCAAAGCGCAAACCTTTATCCAATCCTGTCTGGCAAATACCATTACCACCGGGGCCACGGACCTGCCCTTTGCCGGACCCCACTTTTTTTGTAACTTTACCTTTTTTGATGACCTGCGCCCCCCAGAATCGGCCTTTCCTTGCGCTACGGTGTTATTACCCCGTTGGCAAGTCGCCCGATGTCACAACCGTTCGGTGTTCGTCGCCAACTTTTCCCTATCCCCCCGGGATAATATTAAAGCCTTACATCAAGATTTATGTAATAAACTCACCCAGATTCGCTGGGCCAATTCTCGCTGGCTAGACCCGGTTAATTTCCCCAACCAATCTTTACAAAACCACGATTTTAAACCCACGGCCAATTTTAGAAAATCTGTTTATTCCGCCCTAAACCGGATTAACAACCAAACGTTAAATAAAATTGTTTTAGCTGATGCCATTGATTTAAACTTTCCCCGTCCTATCAATCTCGTTAAATCCCTCAATAATTTACGGCGACTTTACCCCGATTGCTACACCTTTGCCACGGGAAATGGCGGCGGGACTAATTTTATTGGGGCCAGTCCAGAACGCTTGCTGGCGATTTATAATCATCAATTAACCACTGATGCCTTAGCCGGTTCCGCCCCACGAGGTAAAACATCAGGAGAAGATGCAGAATTAGCCAAACTGCTGTTATCTAGTGAGAAAGAAATTCATGAACATCGAGTGGTGATTGATTTTATCTGCGATCGCCTCACCCGTTTAGGGCTAACTCCCAACGTCCCCCCGCAATTGTTATTATTACAATTGTCCAATATTCAACATCTCTGGACTCCAATCCAAGCCACCTTACCTCCGGGAATTCATCCCTTAGACATTTTAGCCGACCTCCATCCCACTCCCGCAGTGGCAGGGGTTCCCCGGGATACGGCTTGTCAAGAAATTCGCCGTTATGAAGCCTTTGATCGCGGCTTATATGCGGCCCCATTAGGCTGGATTGATGGCTATGGGAATTGTGAATTTATTGTGGGCATTCGGTCCGCTTTAATTGAAGGCGATCGGGCCCGATTATATGCCGGTGCGGGAATTGTTGCTGGGTCCGACCCAGACAAAGAAATAGCCGAAGTGCAACTCAAACTCAAAACCCTGTTAAAAGCCTTAGTTTAACCTCAATCACCGGGACCATTAGGATTCCTTTTCCCCTTAAGAATGCCAATAGATTTCCGCAATACTAACACCGTTTGGGCTTCTATTTTAGTCGAGACATTCCAACGCCTAGGATTAACTACGGCAGTAATTTGTCCCGGTTCCCGTTCCACCCCGTTAACCGTTGCCTTTGCCAGCCATCCCGAGGTCGAAGCTATCCCCATTTTAGATGAGCGATCGGCCAGTTTTTTTGCATTAGGACAAGCCAAACAAACTGGCAAACCCGTCGTCTTAGTTTGTACCTCGGGAACCGCTGGGGCAAACTTTTATCCCGCGATAATTGAAGCAAAAGAAAGCCGCGTTCCCTTATTAATTTTAACCGCAGACCGACCTCCAGAACTGCGGGATTGCCATTCCGGTCAAACCATTGACCAAATTAAACTTTATGGACATTATCCCAACTGGCAAACGGAATTAGCCACGCCATCTTTAGAAATAAAACAACTGCGCTACCTGCGCCAAACCCTGATTCATGCTTGGGAAAAAACCTTATTTCCCGTCCCCGGTCCCGTCCATTTGAATCTCCCCTTTCGCGATCCCTTAGCCCCTTTACCCGAACTCCAAGCCACCCATTTAGCAGCAACCTTCCAACCCGAAGAATTCTTTACCCATCTCCCCCCATCTCCCCCATCCCCCCCATCTCCCCCATCCCCCCCATCTCCCCCATCTCCCCCATCCCCTCTCCAAGACTGGCAAAACTGCCAACGGGGAATCATCATCGCTGGAGTCGCCCAACCCCAAAATCCGAGAGACTATTGTCAGGCGATCGCCCATCTTTCTAAAACCTTAAATTGGCCGGTTCTTGCCGAAGGATTATCCCCCCTCCGCAATTATGCCGACCTCAATCCTTATTTAATTTCCAC
>JAABSJ010000017.1 GCA_011390515.1 Oscillatoria sp. | reverse complement strand
GATGGCGATCAAAGAGTAAATCCCATAAAAATTTACATTGCTGACGGTGTAGGCTTTCGCTAATCACAGTCATTCCGGTCCGCAGTTCTATATTAGAAATTTGATTAGAAATTTGCGTATTATTAAATCGCTCATACCAATGCTGCAACCAAGCCTTTGTGGCTTTGGGGTTGGTAACGGCATGGTATAGGGCCGCCATCAGGTGAGATTTCCCTTGACCGCGATCGCCCATCAGCACAATAGGACGGCCCTGATCCGGCCCAATGGCTTCCAGCGCTTTGAGTAGATCGCCGGAAGGATATGTAATTTCCAGAAATTCTTCAGCAGAAATCTGGGTGGCCCCTTTATTGTTATTCTTGGTCAGCTCAATCGCCGTTCCCTCAAGCCGCTTCCCCTGAAACTCTTTGCGTAAGGTTAGACCCAACATCCCGTTACCTCCTCAATTCCACCTGTCCTTTCTCTATTGTGCCGAAACGAGGTCACCTTATTAGCAACTTAGCAACGCCTTCTAAATTTCGGCATTTGCCCAGCGCCCCTTGGGGTCATACCTTAGGCAACGCTTCCTGACTTTGTTGTTTGATTATGCCACAGGTTGTCAATTTAGACCACAGTTGCTAGAGTGGTTGTTGTCTATCTAAACAACAAATTTTGCGAGGCCCTATGTCCCGAATCCAAAATCCTCAAACCCCAGAGACCACAACGATTCAAGCTACCCCAAATCAAAACCCGATGCAGGAGCCACCCCTGGATCGGGTTTTGATTGTGGATACTGAGACAACCGCTTTGGAGATTCAACGAGGACAAGTCATTGAGATAGGAGCAATCCTTTATTCTGTTAAACATCAGACGGCTCTCCAGAAATACTCCACTCTCCTCCCCGCCCCTAGCAATCCAGCGCAGCGGATCAACCGGATTAAAGAAACCGCATTACGCGATATCACCCCTGAACAAACCCAGAGAGGGTTGTTGATGCTGACCGCTATGGCCCAAGAGGCTGAATTAGCGGTGGCACACAATGCCGAGTTTGATAAAAAATGGTTTGGCCTTCCCAGAAATGACCAAATCTCAATTCCCACCTTATTAAATGTCAACGGTCAGGCCCTCTCCTGGGTTTGCACCTGTCATGACTTTGAATGGCCCAACCAAACTCGGCCCGGTCAGTCCCTCGTCAATTTAGCTCTGGCACATGATATTGGAGTATCTACAGCACATCGAGCACTAACGGACTGCGATTTGATTGCCGCACTGTTTGACCGCATGGAAAATTTATTACCCATGTTTGAACGAACCTTGAGGCCCAAAGCACGCTTCAAGGCTCTGGTTTCGTTTCACGATAAAGATTTAGCCAAAGAAGCTGGATTCACATGGTTTGGCGATCGCAAAACCTGGGAGCGGATTATGGCTGTAGAGGATACTCAGCAACTGTCTTTCCGGGTGACGCAACTTGGACCTACCCAGTCCATCACTCGTCAATTAGGGCATTTAGAAGGTCCCAGCACCGATAGAATGGTGTCATCAGTCTGAGGGTAAGCCAGGGATACGGAATGAACGCGACATAGCAGAGCCAAGCTTCAATAATATGACGCTGACTTTCTGCCCAAGGGAGCCTGTACTAAAATCTGGCTCCCTATTTTCTTGTTTTCCTCGGGTTAGTGGGGTCTCCATTCTGGCTCAATGGCTGGGAATGGATCCTCTATTAGGCGAATTGGATCCTCTTAACCCCGATTTTGAAGCCCGATCGCCTCCCATAACCGCATTCCCCGACATCAAGGTTGTTGACACTACATCTAGTATTAACCCTGACTCTTATCTCTACTAATAGCGTAAAACCGGGTAAAATCAGCTCTCGATTCGGCTGGATTTTTAGGGTCAATTGTAACGAAATATTACAATAGTGCCGTTAAAGTGGTTTAGCATCTTGACAGTCTGGAAATGAATCGCTAACATGGTTCACATACCCGGGTAAATCAATTCAGCGTCCTATGCAAGATAAGCAAAAGGTTACATTGTATCTGCCACCAGAACTGCATCGCCAGCTCAAAATACGAGCCGCAGTAGACTCCGAGCCAATGTCAACCATTGCCGAACGAGCCATAGATTTTTACCTGACTCACCCCGGCGTGGTAGACGAACTAGAGTCATTCCACGGGCGCACCCATAGGGTCTATAACTGTCCCGACTGCACCAGCTCAATCGTGATGCGCGATGGAGAAATGGTATCCCTCAAAAACCAGCCGAGCGTATTGGCTGACGAAGGGTTGACAGTTGAGAAAGTGCCAGCGGTCACCGCGAACACTGATCAACAAGGTGAGGAACAACTCGTTCCCTGCTAAACCCAAACACTTCCACCGGGAAGTAAATTTAATGCTCCGCATCTAAACCCAGGGGCAATAAAGATCTAGCAATATTGTTGGCACCGTTTGTAGAAGGTCGATGGTCATGAAAGAAGAGCTCAATATCTTAGTCCAAGCTCAATATCCTTTAATCTACCTCGTGACCTCCGAGGAAGAACGGGCCGAGCAGGCGATCGCAACGATTGCTCAGATCAAGCCCCAGCGTAAAGTCTTTATCTGGACTGTAACGCACGGGATCGTGGAGTATGGTCAACCCCGCAACGTTACCCAACACAATACTGTGTCGCCAGAAGCGGCTATTGAGTGGGTGGTACGGCAACGCGAGCCAGGTTTGTTTATCTTCAAAGATTTGCATCCCTTTATCGATTCTCCAGCGACTACTCGGTGGTTGAGAGATGCGATCGCCAGCTTTAAAGGCACCCAAAAAGCGATCATCCTCATGTCACCGCTCCAGCAAGTTCCCATCGAGCTTGAGAAAGAAGTCGTCGTCATTGACTTTGCTCTGCCAGACTTGGCCGAACTCAATCAGGTGCTATCCCAGCAACTAGAGACGAGTCGCACTCGCAAAATCACGACTGAAACGCGGGAAAAACTTTTAAAAGCCGCTCTAGGTCTGACGCGAGATGAAGCCGAAAAAGTCTATCGCAAAGCCCAAGTCACCAGTGGAAAACTGACCGAATCTGAAGTAGAAATCGTTCTATCCGAGAAAAAACAACTCATTCGACGCAATGGGATTCTCGATTATATAGAAGAGGACGAAACCCTAGATTCCGTCGGCGGTTTGGAAGAACTGAAACGCTGGCTGAGACAAAGGTCCAATGCCTTTACGGAAAGGGCGCGAGAATATGGTTTACCTCAACCGAAAGGAATGTTAATTCTCGGGGTTCCGGGTTGTGGCAAGTCAATGATTGCCAAAACGACGGCCCGCCTATGGGGTTTACCCTTACTCCGATTGGACATGGGTCGTGTATATGACGGTTCAATGGTGGGGCGATCGGAAGCCAACCTTCGCAACGCCTTGAAAACAGCCGAATCCATTTCCCCTGTGCTACTATTTATCGATGAATTAGATAAAGCATTTGGTGGAAGCGGTGGATCATCGGACTCCGATGGAGGCACATCTAGTCGCATCTTTGGTTCCTTCCTAACCTGGATGCAAGAAAAAACCTCCCCCGTGTTCGTGATGGCTACAGCCAACCGTGTCGAACGCCTACCGGGCGAGTTCCTGAGAAAGGGACGATTTGACGAAATCTTCTTCGTTGACCTTCCTAACAACGAAGAACGGCAAGATATTTTTAAGATTCACTTGAGCAAACGGCGTCGAGAAATCGATCGCTTCGATATCGAGCAATTGGCGAAAGTCTCGGATGGATTTTCCGGGGCAGAAATCGAACAAGCTGTGATTGCAGCTATGTACGAGGCGTTTGCTCAAGACAGAGAATTTACGCAGCTAGACATCATCGCCTCGATTAAGTCTACGCTACCGCTGTCGAAGACCATGACCGAACAGGTCTCTGCCCTGAGAGATTGGGCCAGACAGCGAGCGAGACCAGCTGCTTCTTCCGTCGCTGAATACCAGCGCATGGAGTTCTAAAGGCTTTCTCCTGGATTTTCCAGGAGCAAAGGCTAACCCACATATATCGGGTTAGCAGTGTCCGAAAACCGCTATCGCGGTTCCCTTCAAACCCAAATGTTGTCGTTTCTTTAACTATCTTACTGGAGGAAATCCAATGTCTCACTTTAGCACTCTCCGTACAAAAATCACCGATGCCGAGATCCTCAAGACTTCTTTGCGTGACTTAGGCATCAGCGTTAAATCCGATGCGGACGTTCGTGGTTACAATGGCCAGCGTGTTCGTTCCGACTTGGTTGCAGTTCTCGAAGGCGAATATGATCTGGGCTGGTCTCGCAACAGCGACGGCACCTACGACTTGATCGCTGACCTGTGGGGTGTTGCTAAGAAGCACAACCAGACCGAACTGATCAACGCTATTAACCAGAAGTACGCGGTTAATAAGACTCTCAATGAAGTTCGTCGTCCCGGTCTGCAAAACGCTAACGTTAAGCTCGTTGTTCAGTAAACATAGAGCGCGTTCCCTTGAAAAACGGGTTAACCTACCATAATAGGTTAGCCCGTTTTTTCTGTTTAGGGAAAGATAGAATTGCGCGTCGGAATACAGTAGGGTCTCGATGAAAGTTATACAACGGACATCAACTCAGTTAAAGCTACAGCTCGTCCCCTGGGGCATTTGGATGTTTGGGGGGATATTCGCGATCGCAGGTCTACTCCCCAGTCTGTTCACGGGGAAAACCAGTTTGACTTGCGATCGCCTGCCGGATAGTTCCGGGACTTGTGAAATACTCCAGTCTACCCTGTGGCAAACTCGCCGCCAAACCTTTCCCCTAGAAGACTTACAGGGGACCGAGGTCGTCTCTAATCCCAGCAGCGAAGGGAATACCACTTATCAGGTTGTTCTCTTACTCCCGGAAAAATCCATTCCCCTAAGCGATTTTTCCAGTTCCGATGATCGCACTCACCATCAGGAACAAGCCGATCGCATTAACCAATTTGTGCAAGACTCCACCCAATCCAACTTGGCGATCGCAGAAGATTGGTTTAGTTTGGTTGGGTTGATGGTCATCCCCTCCATCTTGTTCTCAGGGATTGGTCTGTTAATCATTTGCTTCTTCGGCCAAATCATTATCATCGAATTTGACAAACTCTCCAATCAGTTTATTCTCACCCGCCGTGGACTCCTGGGGACCAAACGGATTGAACATCCCCTGCGGAATATTGCCCGCAGTTATGTGGAACGGGGGAGTCGCAACACCTATCTCATCAAACTGATGCTAACTTCTGGAGAAACTTTTGCCGTAACGCCCTATAGCAGTTCCGGATATGATGAAAAATTCCGGGTCACTCAAGAAATACAGAACTTTCTCGGGGTAGAACCAACCGTGACAACAGATCCGAGGTCGTTGCTTCCTCAACCGGGAGATCTCTTGGGTCTAATGCTGGGGGGAAATCAAAAACGTCAACAACGGTTAGAGGAGTATCAGGCGAGAATTTCCCGTCAGCCGGAGGATATTGAGGCCCACTACGGCATCGCCAGCATTCTAGCCTTGCAAGGAAAACAACGAGAGGCTAAAGAACACTTAGAGAAATTTCGGTCCCAGTTCGCTGCCGAGGGAAAATATGATTTGGCAGAGTTGCTCGACCAGGCGATCGCCTCAATAAACCGCTAATCTAATCCCACAGAACTCTCATCAATTCCTTCCAATTGGTCTTCTACTCATCAACGACCCCAGCCTTAGCGAGTTTAAAACACGAATCTGTCATTGAGCGCCACAATATCCACAAGATTAGAAACAAATCCTGGGGTTAAAATAAGCCAGAGTCAAATTGTATTGATAGTTTATATGCAAACTTTCTCCGTTGAGCTAGAGCGAAAAATCCGAGAGTTAATCTACCAATGTGGGACCCGGGCTGAAGACTTGGCGAAACAACCCTACTCGGTATCGGAAAAAGGGCCAGAAGATTATGTCACCAGTGTGGATCGGGAACTCGATCGCCTGTTAACCACCGGATTTTCTGAGTTATTTCCCCAAGATGGAATTATTACCGAAGAAAACGAACGATCGCGACTGGCATTTAATGGCGATCGCGAACAACTCTGGTGTATTGACCCCCTGGATGGCACCGAAGGATTTATCCAAGGGAAACCCCATTACTCCGTCATGATTGGCTTACTGTCCAATTTTCAACCGATCGCCGGTTGGATCTACGCCCCCGCTTTAGAGCAGATGTATTATGGCGGCACAGACTGGGGACTGTTTCAATCCGTCGGGGGGTCAGCCGTAGAACCTTTATCCCCCGTGGAACCTCCGCCACCGAACTCATCCGCCTGTCCGATTATGCTGGGCGATCGGGACCAACGAAATTTTGGGGAGGCGATCGCCCAATTAGTCCCGGGAGTCTGTTATTCTTCCCTCGGCAGTTTTGGCCTGAAAGTGATGGAAGTCATTTATGGACGCGCCGGACTTTATCTCTATCTGAATGGCCGAGTCAAACTGTGGGATACCGCAGGTCCCGTGGCCCTCGCCAAAGCTGCCGGATTAGTCTGTTGTGATTTAGAGGGAAAACCCCTGAGTTTTGAACCCTCCGCGCTTTCTTCTGATACCTTGATTCACAAACAAGCGATTTTAATTGGGTGGCCGAGTTATGTAGAAGCCTTGCGATCGCCCATTTGCGAAGCCGTCTTAGCTACTCAAACCCAATAAGATTATCCCAAAAAATAAAATGGCCCAATTCTGTTGTTAAACACCTATAGCGTTTCTCATCTCCATAAGGTACTACCCTCACCCCAAACCCCTCTCCCAGAACGGGAGAGGGGCTTTGAAAAGTACCTCATGAGTCCGGGAACCGCTATAACAATACTCTTCAGCCTGCGTTTGGCGTAGCCTGCGCGCCAGCGCCTAGTCCGTTCGTCGTATAGCCCCACCCTTTCCTTACGGAACGCTACGCGAACAGGGTGCGGGTTGTGGCTATTTTATTTGTTGGAATACCCTAAACCATCAAGGATGAAGGTTGCGCCCTCATTTTTCCGAGGACTGCAATTGAAGCTGTAACGGTTTATCCGG
This sequence comes from Oscillatoria sp., assembly GCA_011390515.1. Lineage (GTDB taxonomy): Bacteria > Cyanobacteriota > Cyanobacteriia > Cyanobacteriales > Laspinemataceae > Laspinema. The sequence goes on along the minus strand of JAABSJ010000017.1, from coordinate 42,107 downwards.
TTGGATTGCCAGACCGCTAAAATCCTGATTCCCTGGGGCTTTTTGACCCTCCGACGGCCAGAAGACCCAGCGACTGCCTCGGGGTAAATGATTGAGACTGGCGCTATTTTGGGTCAGCCAGATTAAGGGTAAAAAGGGAGGTTCTCCTCCGGTTGTCTGGTCTTCTGAGGCTTGAGTGGCGGCTAAGGCTTCTAAAACTCGGTTATTGCCATGCACCAACCCTGTTCCTGCGGTCCAGAGTCGGACATTGAGTTGGCAGCGTTCGGCATAGCAGTATAAAGAAGCTGCGGCAATCACCGCTGCTTCAAAATCTTCTAAATTCCACGAACTGGCGCTATCGAGGGCAATAATAACTTCTTGTCCTCCGGTAGAGACTTCTAATTCTCGGACCCGCAGTTCCCCGAAGCGCGCACTGCTGCGCCAGTGGATTAAGCGAGTGGGGTCGCCATATCGGTAGGGTCGAACCGTGCGGGTGATGCCTTCCGTTGCCATTTCAGCGCGGCGATCGCTATGAACTAAAAGACTATCTTCTTGACCCATGAGATCGACTAGAGGACAGTGAGTCATGGGTAAAACTTGGGGATAGACCACGGCGGTAGCGGGGACCTGACGCGATCGCCTGCACCAAAATAAACCCAGGGGGGTGGCTGATCTTAATTGGACCTCATGCCAGCGATAAATACCGCGCCGTTGGGTGGGGTAGTAGTAGACCCAATGATGAATGCCATGAGGGGGGATTTCTTCGATGGCAGATTTCATGGGTTTTCCCAAGACGAAAGGAATCAGATCTTCGACTTGCACCAAGGTTTTTGGCTTTGCCGTCTGATTGGCGATCGCCAGGTCGAGGGTTAAGTCTTCCCCGGCGCTGACGGGTTCAATCCGGGCCCGATCAACCTGTAAATCCTGGAGCGATCGCACCGGCAAGACTGCGGCAGTTCCCAACAAAGCAAAACTCACCCCACTGATCACATACAGCCATCCGGCCATTGTATTCGTGGCAGCGCCAAAGAAAAATATTGCCAGGATTAAGAGTAACCAACCGGCATAGGCAGGGGTGACCCAGTGAGTTTCCAGCCAGTTAGCGATGCGATGGGAGATTCGAGTTTTTTTGGAGCGAGCTGCAATGGGTTCTGCTACAGTCATACTTGATGCCTGGGCCCTTCCAGGAATGGGGGGGGTTGATTTTTCTATGGTAATCGCAATTTTAGGCGATCGCTACGGCCCTTGAGGATTCCGGGGTAATTTCCAAAAAAAACTGGGTTAGAGGTAATCTAACCCAGACCGAGGGTGAACAATGAACACTGTGAATGCTTCCAGGGAGGTCCCCGATTGATGCGGAGGGGGTTTTTACTTCCCTGAGAGCTGATAATTCTGGTAGCGGCGATCTCCTTGGGGACGTCGCTTTTGCTTTGGAGTTTTAGCTTATATCAGTGATTGCACGGATGTCAATCCTTAAATTAAAAAAATTTGGGGGAGACCCTTCCGAAGGTTTTCTGCAAAACAGACGCGAAAACCCTTGATTACTTTGATAATCAACTGTAGATTACCCCCCAGGATGCTCACCGTATTTCTCCGTATTTCTTTTGATACTCAGGCTGATGCTACAAAACTTAACGTTATAGCCGTTCAGTCATGACCTCTGGCACAGGTGCAGTGGAGAAGTGATAGCATCTGCCAGATGGAATGACTTGATAGCTTTAGTTCGCCACAGCAGTACAATGAACATAGTGGCACGAGTGAGTCTAACGACTCAGGGAGGCAATCCGAGGCACGCCTCGGGTCCTCAGTTGGTAAAAACCTGCCTGGGTCTGACCTAGCGATACCGGCTTAATTGATTAGGCAAGAGGAATCGCGATCGCACTCCAGGCCGGGATCCAACAGTCCCGCTTTGAGCGGGTCAAGACTTACTTAAAAGTCTGGGTCATATTGGTTGACCGAACGTTCTTGTGGCGTCCGAGATAGTAACAACGTGGACTTAAAAAAGCTCTTCAAAACCCCGAATCCGATTATTGGTGTTGTCCATTTACTGCCCCTGCCGACCTCTCCGAGGTGGGGGGGCAGCCTCAAAACTGTCATTGAGCGAGCCGAACGAGAGGCCACAGCGTTGGCATCAGGCGGGGTTGATGGCATTATTGTCGAAAATTTCTTTGATGCTCCCTTTACTAACGGCCAGGTCGATCCAGCCGTAGTGAGTGCAATGACCCTAATCGTGGATCGGCTGATGAACTTGGTAACGGTGCCGATTGGAATCAACGTTTTGCGAAATGACGCCCTGAGTGGATTGGCGATCGCCTCAATTGTCGGTGCCAGCTTTATCCGGGTCAATGTCCTCACTGGGGTCATGGCAACGGATCAAGGCTTAATCGAAGGACAAGCGCATCAACTGCTGCGCTATCGGCGAGAACTCGGCAGCGATGTCAAAATCCTGGCGGATGTGTTGGTGAAGCACGCGCGGCCCTTGGGTTCCCCCAATCTCACCACCGCTGTCCAAGAAACCATTGAGCGCGGTTTAGCCGATGGGGTGATTCTGTCCGGTTGGGCAACCGGGAACCCGCCTTCTTTAGAAGATTTAGAACTGGCGATCGCGGCGGCTAAAGGCACTCCCGTCTTTATTGGCAGCGGTGCCAACTGGGAGAATATTTCTACCTTAATGCAGGCAGCCAATGGGGTGATTGTCTGTAGTTCCCTCAAACGACATGGACAACTGGAACAACCCATTGATCCGATCCGAGTCAGTCAATTCGTAGAAGCCACTCGCCGGAGTCTCTCGCTCGAAACTCCACCCTCGTCACTGGCGGCTATCAAGCTGCATTCGGGGTGAGGAACTTGTGAAAACAACTTGAGAAAGGCATCAGGATGCAGGGGGAAAATTCATCCCTCATCCTGATCCGGCTTTTTCATCCCGATTTGCGATCGATTCCTCCAGCTTCCTGAAATCATCCTGTATCCCTCCCCCTTCATCCCGTATCCCTCCCCTTCATCCTGCGGCATTCATCCTTCGGCCTTGATCATTCCCCCCTTCCCCTGATCGAATATGCCACAATCAAATTGTCAAAGACCTGAAGAGGCAAGGGATTCAGAATCGTTCCTCTTGACGAACGATCGGGAGCATCTCAATGTTGCCTAAAAACCAATCTGACCTAACCCCCCTGCCCCCCTCCTCTTGTAGGGGAGGGGGGAATTTACCTCTTTCTCCCCCTTCCCTTGTAGGGAAGGGGGCAGGGGGGTTAGGTCTCTTGAACAAATTGAGATGCTCCCGAACGATCTCTGTTGATTGCTCAAATCAAAAAGCCAGGACCCGCCCAAGTCTTAACTGACTCAGTTATCGGCAACGGTTCCTTACCCTATAGCAAGTCTCAATCATTCTGACAATAGAATTTAAGGAGTGGGAGCATCTTGCTCCCTACTACTGGAAGGGAGCAAGATGCTCCCACTCCCTTTAAAAATTGTCTAATTTATTGAATGGCGCTATATCCAGGAATAGGAATGCGAACCAAATTCCTGGATCTAAAACCGAAGCGTTAAATAGTTTTACCCCGAGGAAGATCGTCTGTTCAACAATAGTAGGGACCGCTAACATGATTTAAGCGGGTATCACTCCCGCAATGGAAGGGGTGCATACCCAAAAAAATACTATGCGTACAGGGTAAAACGTTTGAGGCGGTAATTGTCCCGTTGAAAGTGCATCACAAAAGCACCCCAGGCAACGTTACCCCCGTGATAGTCATCATCAATGCTCACTGGGGTTTAACCCCGGTGATGCTTGTTTCCTCCGAGGTTTAAAGACTCTCGGTTTGCACATTACCAAATTTTTCTTATGAGACGCCGACGTTCTACTCCGTGGATTTACCGATGGTCGCGTTATCTCATTGGCGCGATCGCAGTTTTGGGGGCTTTAGAAACCGCTTTTTTGACCGTCGTTGAGTTTACCGGCTCCGCTGCGGCGGTTTGTCCCACCACAGGCTGCCAAATTGTCTTGGAAAGCGAATATGCCAAAGTCTTTGGGTTGCCCCTGACCCTATTTGGGTTTCTCGGCTATACCACAATGGCAATTTTGGCCTTTGCTCCTCTGTTGGTCAAAGAAGAGACCCAAAAAGATTTGAAATCGCAGCTCGACAACACATCCTGGTTGGTGATGTTTGCGATCGCCTCCGCCATGCTGGTGTTTAGTCTATACCTGACTTATGTCATGTTTTTCACCCTGCAAGCAGTCTGTCCTTACTGCCTGGTTTCGGCAGTATTTTCAGTCTTGCTGTTTGTCTTGACCCTGATCGGGCGAGATTGGCCCGATCGCGGCCAACTGTTCTTTATCGGCATTATTGTCGGCATGATTACCCTGATTGGAGCCTTGGGGGTCTATGCCAGTGTCAATAGCCCAGTGGTCAACGGTTCCACAGATAACTCCATCGTGCAGCGTCCGGCTGGACGCCCTCCCTCCAATACAGGCTGGCCAATTCGCACCACATCCGGTGAAGCTGAAATCGCCTTAGCCCAACATCTGACTGCCGTGGGAGTGAAAAATTATAGTGCTTATTGGTGTCCTTTCTGCCATGTCCAAAAGGAATTGTTTGGAGCACAAGCGATGAGTGAGATTGACTACGTTGAATGCGATCCTGGCGGCCAAAATCCCCGACCCCAACTCTGTCAAGCGGCTCAAATTGAGGGATATCCCACCTGGGTGATTAATGGGGAACAGTATCCAGGAATGCGATCGCTCTCGGAATTAGCGGCATTGTCCGGCTATCAAGGGCCAACTAACTTTAAAAATGTCTTACCCGATCGCTAATCCGCACTGAATTTCCGGATCCGAGAAATTCCCACTGCGGTTTGAGGCTGGACTCGCAGTGGGAATGTCCGGATCCCAGTCCTCCTTCTGAGCAGATTAAATTCCATAGAAAGCCGGTATTTGATAAAAATGCAGCCCCTTAAAGGTCCAAAACGACTCTGGAGTGCCCTGGCGCAACGGTGGCAACAAAGACTTCCCGACTGGAGTGGGAGCATCTGGCTTCCCGTGAAGGCTGTTGTCGGTGTAGCCGGTTTCGTGTTGGTTCTGCGCTCCACGGGACTGTTGCAGTCTCTGGAATGGGCGGCTTATGACCAGATGTTTCGGTGGCGTCCCCCGGAACCGAGGGACGATCGCATCCTGATTGTGGGAATTAACGAAACCGATATCCGGGAATTCCAAACCTGGCCGATTTCCGATCGCGTCTTAGCTGAAACCCTGGAAGAACTGAATCGCTACTCTCCCCGGGCGATCGGTCTGGATCTCTATCGAGATATTCCTGTGGAACCGGGTCACGCTGAGTTACAACAGGTGTTTGCCACTACCCCCAATCTAATCGGGATTGAAGAGGTCCCCATCGCTAAGAACCTCATCGGGGTCCGTCCTCCCAAAGTCTTAGCCGAATTGGGTGCCGTGGGATTTAACAATGTGGCAATCGATTCCGATGGCAAAATCCGCCGTAATCTCCTCTATTTATGGAGTGATGAGAAATCCTACCAAAGTTTTGCCTTAAAGCTGGCTTTGCTCTATCTCCAAGGGGAAAGGATTAAACTTCAACCCTCACCTGAGCATCCTGAGCATTTCCAACTCGGTCCCCACACCTTTCCCCGGTTTGAACTGAATCATGGACCCTATATCCGCCAAGATAATGGCGGTTATCAAGTGCTGGCTAATTTTCATGTGGGGCCCCCAGGGAAATACGAACTGGTCCCCTATCGCGAGGTCTCCATGAGGCAGGTGTTAGAGGGGGAGGTCCCAGGGGAGTGGGTGCGCGATCGCGTGGTCTTGATCGGTTCGACGGCGACGAGTATCAATGATTTTTTCTACACCCCCCAGAGTGCGGGATTGTTCCATCCGCCGCAAAAAGTGTTTGGGGTCCAGCTTCATGCCAATTTTGTCAGCCAAATCCTCGGTGCGGCATTGGATGACCGCGCTCCCTCAATTTTATTCTGGTCTGAACCCATTGAATGGCTGTGGATTGTACTGTGGGCGATCGCCGGTGCTCTGATCAGTTCCACCTGGCGATCGCCCGTTCGCCTCACTGGCAGCATCCTCCTAGCTTCTGTCACCCTGTTCGGGACCGCAACGGTTCTATTTTTGATGGGCTGGTGGGTCCCCTTAATTCCTCCCCTCTTAACCCTGATCGGTTCGTCCGGATTGGTGACAGCTTATATTGCCTATCATGAAGAAAAATTAAAACGCTCTTTTGCCGAATCCAAAGACTTTTTAGACCAAATCATCAATACCATCCCCGACCCCATTTTTGTCAAAGACCAAAACCATCGCTGGATTGTCTTAAATCAAGCTTATTGTCAATTAATTGGCCACCCTTTACCCGGGGTACTCGAAAAATCAGATTATGAAATTTTTTCCCCTGATGAAGCCAAGCTCTTTTGGCAGGAAGATGAATGGGTCTTGAACACAGGTTTACCCCATGAAAATGAAGCCAAGTTGACCGATGCCACGGGAACGCTTCATTATATAGCCACGAAACGCTCTTTGCACAAAGATTCCGCCGGTAATGTTTTCTTAGTTGGGGTGATTCGCGACATTACTGAACGCAAGCAAATGGAAGAAGAACTCAAACGCACGGCGTCTGAATTAGCTCAGTCCTACCAAGAATTAAAGGTTTCAGAAGACCGCTTGCGCCACCAAGCCTATCACGATAACCTCACCAATCTTCCCAACCGCAAATTATTTTACGACCGGCTCAATCAAGCCTTAGAATGGGCGGCGATTAATAACCAAACTGTGGCAGTTTTATTTATCGATTTAGATGGATTTAAACAAATTAATGATACCCTCGGACATGACAGCGGCGACCTGTTATTGAAAGAAGTGGCCAAACGACTCACCTCCTGTTTGCGGGGGAGTGACACGGTGGCACGTCTGGGGGGAGATGAGTTTACCGTGATTTTACCGGCCATTCCTCGTCCGCAAGATGTGGCGAGTGTGGCGCAGAAGATTATGACGACCTTGGGGGACCCCGTGGCGATCGCCCAAGACTTGATTCATGTCACCGCTAGTATCGGAATTAGCTTGTACCCCTTGAATGGGGAAGATGCCGCTACCTTAATTAAGCGTGCAGACGCGGCAATGTACCGTTCTAAAAAACTCGGTAAAAATCAATATGAATTTTATGAAGTTTCATAAACTTTAGTACCAGGGAAGACGAAGGATGAGGGATCAAGGATATCCAGCAGTTCTCCCTAGATCCACAGCGGGTTAATTTTGCTACCCTAGACCCACAATTCAACGGGGGGATATTCGGATTGATCCGGGAAAATATTAATCTATGTTAAGAATTGAATCCATAAATACATAAACCCTATTGTCAAGATTACTAGACATTTTAGAAAACATCTACCGATTCACGACAGCAGAGTACGAGAAAATACGGAGAACCCTGACCCTGAGCGGAGTTCAACTTTGGTGAATTTCATTGAAATCACAGGTTTTAACCCCCAGACCTGGCTCTGACCCCTCAAAAACCTCCTCGGTAAATCCACGGTACCGCTCCCCAAAAAGTTTTTTCAGCTACTGGACAAATCCGTGAATCTACTGATAAACTATAAAGAACAGGGGACATCTACTAGGAAGGTTATTTTATGGGGTCAAGGGTGTTATGTTTACGTTCCTTCGGTCTACTACAATCACTCTATTTTCAATCAGCAGTTTGCTAGGGACAACCCTGGCACTCACGAGCCTGCAAACGAGTTTGACTCCCGAATCGCTCCGGAATACAACCGGCTCGAATCCGGAGATGTCCATTGCCGAATATGAACCGCCAAGACCGGGTAACGGCAAGCCCCAGGGTGAAACACCTGGAGCCGGAACCCGTTACATTTAGTTCTCCGACTTGCTCTCCCGTTGCTTTAAACTCTGGGCTTGCTCCTGCCGCCTCATTTTAGATTTACAGGGCAGCCAACCCCCCGAATCAGCACCGGGGAATCAGAGACAGAAATCGCATAGAAGAGAAATGGCAGAACTATCACAGGGGAACCCTGCGCCAGGATTGGTTCTGAACCACCGTATGAGCTTGCCAATTAGGATCCGTATGGGGATAATCTAAGCGATAGTGACCCCCACGACTTTCGGTCCGAAACATGGCACTGGTAAGAATCAAGTACGCGGCATCGAGTAAATTGCGGGTTTCCGACCACTGCACGAGCAGTTCATTGGCATTGGGGATAGAAAAACAGACCCCCTGACCCACCACCGGATTTAATAAATATTGAGACAGAGGAAGGGCAGCAAATTCGGCTTGGGCTGTGTTAATTTGTGCGATCGCCGCTTCTAAAGCCGCTTGTCCGCGCACAATCCCGGCACTTTGCCACACCAGCAACGGTAGCGATCGCCGCAATTCTTGAATATAAGCCTGCTGTGCCGCTAAATCTGCCCCCAAGGGACTACTCTCTAGGGTGACTGCCTCCTCCGGGACCCATTCTCTCGAATTTGGCGCAATTTCAATCGTCCTTAACTGAGCACCAAATACGAGACATTCCAGCAAAGAATTACTCGCTAAACGATTCGCACCATGCACGCCCGTATTGGTCGTTTCCCCCACCGCATACAAACCGGGAATCGAAGTCCGTCCGTACAAATCCGTCTGAATCCCCCCCATCCAGTAATGCGCCGCCGGTGCCACCGGAATCGGTTCCTTAAACAAATCCACTCCCCAAGTTTGGCAAACCTGGATAATATTCGGAAAGCGATGGCGAATCCGCTCATCGGGAATCGATCGCAAATCCAGCCACACGCATTCCGGGGTGGGATCACTGCCCCAATTCTGAAGATGCTTAAAAATCGAGCGACTGACCACATCTCGCGGTGCCAGTTCTCCTGCCGGATGGTAATCGAACATGAACCGATATCCGCGATCGTCCAGCAAATGAGCACCCTCACCCCGGACTGCCTCACTGATTAAAAATCTGGGGGCCTCCGCTTTGGTGAGGGCGGTGGGATGAAACTGAAAAAATTCTAAATCTCTTAACACTGCACCGGCACGCCATGCCATTGCCACCCCATCCCCGGTACTTACAGAAGGATTGGTGGTTTGGGCGAAGACTTGACCGCCGCCGCCGGTTGCCAGAACTACGGCACCGGCACGGACCCAATAGATCTGACCTTGATAGACTAGGCGCACGCCTTGACAGCGTTCAGTCTCTGGATCTATCCACAGATTCAAAACCACGGCATTTTCGATCGCCTGAATATTCGGGCAGATCAAGACGCGACTGCTCAGGACGCTGACAATGGCTCGACCCGTGGTATCTGCCGCATGAAGCACTCGGCGATGGGAGTGAGCCGCTTCTAGGGTTAAGGCCAGGGTGCCTTGATTGTCCCGGTCAAAGGCCACTCCCAATTTTAGCAAGTTTTGAACACAGTCCGGTGCTTGTTCGGCGAGAAACTTGACCGCCTCCAGATCACATAACCCAGCACCGGCAACGAGTGTATCTTCGATATGGAACTTGGGGGAATCATCGGAGGCGATCGCAGCGGCTATACCCCCCTGCGCCCAATCGCTTGCGGACACCGGCAAGCTATCTTTCGCAATCAAACCCACGCGGTAAGTATCCGGGAGGCACAAGGCTGCATACAAACCCGCAGCACCTGCACCGACGACCAATACATCAAAAGCGGTGGGTATGCTCTGATTGAGACCGGGATCAAACTGTGACGGATTGCTCAATGAAAAATCGCCCCTTGTCAAGTAGTTGAGCCGATGATATAGGCTAGGGTAAATCATTGGGAGCATTCTAAAAAAGGGTAGTGCCGACCTCTGCTTCACCCTCAAGGGGTTTTGCAGTAGGGGAAATGGGCCTACAGCCTATTGCTCCAATGATTTAGCAGCCCTATAGAAGCTCTTTATATTACCTTAATTGACAAAGGACGAAATTAACGATCTCTGTTCTACCGGAACAGAACATGGTTTAGTAATAGCCGTTATTGATGCGATCGTCGCCTTCAATTAACGAGAGTTCAGGCTCGGTAACGGTAAAATTATCCAGATTGGCTTGTAGCAATTCTTTTTGGCGATCGCTCAAGCTGGGAATGTTTAAAACATCCTCAACGGTCTCGTAGGGGGCATTTTGGACAATTAACCCGGCTAAGGTCGGATACAGCCCGCGATATTGCCGGAAAGCCCGAACGTTGGTGTTATTTAAGTCAAGTTTTTCGCCAAACTCAGTCGCCAGCTTCTCATCTACAGGATTGCGATACTGGGGTTGGGAGATTAACAGGGTGGATTGTAAGGAGATCCCGCTCCAGCCTGCCGCGACTGCATTCTGAGGAAATCCTAACCATCCCAGACAACCCACGACTAAGCCGAAGACTGCGACCAGGCGAACCAATCTTTGCATAACTTTTTTCCTTTGTTTCTCATAAACAGCCTTTTAATAGAGACTACCATTTTACCTACAGATTTTTTTTGGATTTCTGCCAAATCAGCAGATTTTTTCCCGATTAGGTCTGTGTTCAAAGGGTCCGGCTCCCATTAGAGTAGGGGCTGTACAGGAATTGCCTGAACCGATCCGGGGACCTCCCCCAATGGGCTTCAAGCCTAATTTTATTTAACGGGGGGAATTTTAGCGGTTGGCAGCTTGGGAACGCAAAAAGGCATCCAGGTTGGCAAAGGAGCAAGCATAGGTGATCGTTGGCTTTTCGTACCCCTTGAGATGGACGCTATGTTCTTTAAACAAGTCCTCATGTCCGGGGACGGTGCGACAGTATTTATAGGTCGTTTCACCTAGGGCAATATCCAGACCGATTTCCTTGGTGGCGGACTCCAAGCGAAAGGCGGCGTTGACGGTATCTCCTAAGGCGGTGTAGTCCGGGCGATCGCCTGATCCGGTATTACCGACCATGCCATATCCAGTATTGACTCCGGCCCCAATTCGCAGGGGAAAGGGCAGGGGATAGCGTTTATTCAGGTCTTCGGTAATCTCATACAAGGAATTGAGGGCCTGAAAGATTCGCAGCATCTCTTCGTCACTGACTTCTTGGGTGCTGTGAAACCAGACTGCCATCACGGCATCGCCGATATATTTATCCACCCAACTGCCGCGATCGCGAATAATATTCCCAGCACAACGAAACCAGGTCCCAATCACTTCGGAGAGGATTTTTTCATCCAGTTGCTGGGTCAAAACGGTAAAGTTTCGGATATCAACGACCATCACCGAGATTAACCGGCGCACGTGCAAGGCGGCGGTGACGGTAAAATCCTTGGCGGTTCCTAACTCTTCTGAGCATTCGCTGAGATCCATCTTTGGGGAGAAGAATTCTAGATCGGTTTGTCCGAAGGTCAGGCGATCGCCATTGTGCAAGATCACCGGGATACTCACCCGGCGGCCATTGACAAAGGATCCATTACGACTCCCGAGGTCGATCAAATAAAATTCCCCGGTGTCCATGCACTGCATCATGGCATGGGCGCGGGACATCCAGCGGTCCCCGATCGCGAAATTATTATCTTCACTTCGTCCAATAGTCCAGCAGTTACCTCCCACTAACGGGAGATAGCGGTTCCCTGCGTCAGTTCGCAGGACGAGATGAGGAGTGGGTGGGAGATTTGCCACAGGTTAAGCACCAACGTTATGGAATGGTAACGCTCTTATTTTAAAAGGAGTATCTCTAGACTGAAGGTCCAACACCTTTCTGATGGAAAGGTCTGTTGAAAGTAGTCGGTTGTGGGGTGGTCTTGTTGATTTTGAACACTTCCCCGGCAACGATGCTTACCCCTTATTTAAGTTTAGATGCTTAACCCTTGAGAGGGGATATTCAAGCTCTAATCCGACCCTTCAGGCGGCTAGGGCGGCCAGCCAAAACAAGCTGTCTACAACAATTGTACTTAATACGGCACCCCCGAATGCCCACCATTTTAACTGATTAGAGCGTAAGGGTAAACTACCAACTCCCAGTAACAGGATTCCGAGGACCGCAGCCCAACCACCGCCCCAGGGGGTGTTGACGATCGCCAGGGCACTCTGAAAAATCGGAATCGCCAGTTCTGGTTCAACTTGCATCAACTGTCGCCAGTGCGGAATTAAGTTTACTACATAAAAATAAACGTCGGTGACGGTGGTGCCAAATAAGGAACCCAAATAAAACCAGCTTCCGATCGCCAGTTGGCCGCGCCACAAACACCACAGGGCCACGGGTAGCCCGATCGCCTCTAAGGGTAAATGCAGCAAGGGTTCCCATCGAAACCATCCCCAGTAGATGGCTCCCGCCAACCAACTGCCGGTAAATCCAATTAATAAATCACCCCAAATCTGGCTGTCATCGCGCGATCGCAACACTTGCGCCAGCCCTAACCACCCCACACTCATCGCCACCGCCAGTAGCGGCAGATGCCGCACTAACGGGGCTTCAAAAAAGACGGGGACCGATACCAGAAAAGCGGCAGCGGCAAACATTCGCCACCGTTGACCGATTCCAATTTGGCTAAATGAACTGTTCAGAGTAAGGCTTGCAGATTTCACGGCTGCTCCAGGGGAGGTGTAGGAAGACCAGGATTGATTTAACAACTCTTTAATATTCTTTACTTAACTTCATCTTATTTAAGATATCACAAGAAAAATGCCCTAGGGGGGGATATTCCTTAGATCAATTTTAGTCGATTCCTGAGAATTCCGGGGAAAAGGACCGGACAAACCCGGGTAATCGCTCATTTTTGACGAGGATTTTATGGAATCAATGCAAAAATTTAATCTCCAGCTTGTCGCCACATCTTAAATGAACAATTGAGAATATAATGCGTTTGTTCTGCTCTGAGGGGCTCCCGGATGGGAAAAAAGCCTGTGGGACCGTTGCTCCACTCTCATCTCAACTCCAGGAATCTAGCCAAAAAGAAGATTAAGAACTTCTCCTGGAATAAATCCATCCACTATGAAGGTCAAGTTTAGATTTAGACAGAGATAAAATAGGGAAAATTCATGGGACTATCACGCAATCAGTTTTTCACCCTAGGGAGTTTTGGGGCCATCGGCATGGCGATCGCCACCACCACCAAAGCACTCAGCAGCGAATTACTAGGGTCCAGTCGCGTTACCGACATCACCACTTCCCTAGCTGGGTTGACTTCGAGTCCGCAAATCTTGGCCGCGACTGAATCCGCCACGGACATCATGGAGATGACCAAACCGGAAACCCAGATCAATTTATTTCAGGCGATCGTCCTCGGGTTCGTCCAGGGAATGACCGAATTTATCCCGATTAGCAGTACCGCTCATTTACAAGTCGTCCCCGTGGCCCTGGGTTGGGGAGATCCCGGGGTAGCCTTCAGTGCTATCCTGCAACTGGGTAGCATCGGGTCCGTGCTCTGGTATTTCTGGCCGGATTTGAGTACCCTAACCAATGGAGCCGTGCGGGGGCTGGTGCGGCGTGAATATGATGATCAGGACTTTCGGATTGTCCTGGGTATTCTCGTCGGGTCCTTGCCCATTATCGTATTTGGGTTAATTGTCAAATATGTGATTCCGGAATTTTACGACGAACATCTGCGGACTATCACCGCGATCGCCGTTGTCTCGATCTTCATGGCAATCTTGCTCGGGATTGCTGAACGGTTTGGGGTGCGAAAACGCAACTTTGGGCAACTGAGTCTTAACGATGGTCTATTAATGGGACTCGCCCAGGTCCTCGCCTTGGTTCCAGGGTTCTCTCGGTCCGGTTCTACCATTACTGCCGGATTATTCATGGGGTTAGATCGCACCACTGCCGCCCGGTTTTCCTTTTTGCTTGGTATTCCGGCCATTACCTTAGCTGGATTAGTCGAACTCAAGGATCTGTTGACCTCAAATTTGGACAGCATCGGCATGGTCCCTCTGGTGGGAGGATTGATTTCATCCGCCCTCTTTTCTTATCTTTCCATCGCTTGGCTGATTAATTTCTTAAAAACCCAGAGTACCTGGGTTTTTATCTGGTATCGCATCGCCTTTGGCTGTCTCATTTTAGTTGCTCTGGCCTTGGGTTGGATGCAACCCTAGTTCAGGGGACTGACTTTCAGTCGGCCCATTTCCAACCCTCTGGTGGGAGGGGCCCAAAACAATAGGTTGATTGGGTTATTCCATGCCATCAGCGTTACGGTGTCTCAGACAGATAACCCTGGGTAAAAGCAATAACCGATCAATCTGACGTAATTTACAACCCGATCTTACACCTCACCCCACTGCGATGAGGGGATTTGATAGTTTGGCATGGACTAAGCATATAATAGGGAAGCAGAACCTTAATCGGGAGAACTGAATGATGTTATCGGTTCCAGGCTATCAAATTCTTGCCAAAATTTATGAAAGTTCCAATACCCTGGTCTATCGAGGACGCCGCGAGTTCGATGGACAACCCGTTATCCTGAAAGTTCTCCATAAAGACTATCCCACGGACCAGGAACTGGCCAGTTATCAACAAGAATATGACTTAATTCGGTCAGTTAATTTAAACGGGGTTATTAAAGCCTATAGCCTGGAAAAGTATCAAAATACCTTAATGATGAGCCTAGAGGATTTTGGGGGAGAATCCTTAAGGCAGTTAATCACCTCCCAAAAATTTACAATCCTCGGATTTCTCAACCTTGCCCTGAAAATCTCTGAGAGCTTGGCGGAACTGCACTCAGCTAATATTATTCACAAAGATATTAATCCGGCCAATATTGCCTATAACCCCGTGACGGGACAACTCAAAGTCATTGATTTTAGTATCTCTACGGTGTTGACCCGAGAACATCCCACTGTGGAAAAGTCCAATGCGTTAGAGGGGACTCTGGCTTATATGTCCCCGGAACAAACCGGCAGAATGAACCGATCGCCCGATCGCCGCAGTGATTTTTACTCCCTGGGGGTGACCCTCTATGAACTTCTGAGCGATCGCCTGCCGTTTGAAACCACCGATGCGATCGAATTAGTCCATTGTCACATTGCGATCGAGCCGGTTCCCCCCCATCACCATAATCCAGAAGTGCCCAAAGCCCTCTCGGATATCATCCTCAAACTCCTAGCCAAAAGTCCCGAAGACCGTTATCAAAGCGCTTGGGGCCTAAAAGCCGATTTAGAGGAATGTCTCAGCCAACTCAGAACCACTGGCACTATTTCCGAGTTCCCCCTGGGACGGATGGATATTTCCGATAAATTTCAAATTCCCCAAAAATTGTATGGCAGGCAATCGGAAATCGAACGATTTATGAACGCCTTTGAACGGGTCATGGGCGGACATACGGAAATGATTTTAGTCGGCGGATATTCCGGGATTGGCAAATCTGCGTTAGTCGATGAAATTAAGCATAAAATTAACCAGAAAAAAGGCTATTTTATTTCGGGTAAATTTGACCAATTCCAGCGGTATGTTCCCTACTCAGCCATTGTTAGTGCTTTTTCTGATTTAGTCGAACAACTCTTAACTGAAAGCGAGAAACAGCTTGAAGTTTGGAAAGATAAACTCTTAAATGCTCTGGGTTCTAATGGGCAAATTATTATTGATGTCATCCCGGAAGTTGAGTTGATTATCGGACACCAACATCCCGTGCCTCAACTCGGACCGAGTGAATCTCAGAACCGATTTAATTTAGTATTTCAAAATTTTATTCGGGTTTTTTGTACCCCAAGAAATCCGTTAGTCATTTTCCTGGATGACTTGCAGTGGGCAGATTCTGCCACCCTGAAGTTACTGGAATTAATGATGACCGATGAGGAGACGCGATATTTATTTCCCATTGGGGCTTATCGGGATAATGAAGTCAACCCCACTCATCCCTTGACCCTCACCTTGGATGGATTGCGGAAACAAGGGGCGACCATTAATCAAATGACCTTAACCCCGTTGGGGATTGACCAAATCACCCAACTGATTAGTGAGACGTTGCATCAGGACCGGACTACAGTACAACCTTTGGCAGAATTAGTGGTGCAGAAAACCCAAGGGAATCCCTTCTTTGTCAATCAATTTTTGAAGACCCTCTATCAAGAGAATCTGCTCACCTTTAATCCCACTGCGGGGACAAACCAAATTGGGGGATGGCAATGGGATATTGAGCAAATTAAGGCCGTGGGGATTACAGATAATGTCGTCGAATTGATGGTCAGCAAATTGCGTAAATTGCCCGAAGCAACCCAAGAGGTTTTACGCCTAGGGTCTTGTTTGGGCAACCAATTTGACTTAAATACCCTGTCGTTAATTTATGCCAAGGAATCCTTTGGGACGTTTTCCGATATGTCTCCGGCGATCGCTGAGGGATTAATCCTGCCCATTACCCCGGAAGAAGTCACGGACCCCAGTTCGATTAATCCTCTGTTAATTCTCAGTTACAAGTTTTTACATGACCGAGTACAGCAGGCCGCTTATGCGTTAATTGATGACTCGCAAAAAAAGGCAGTTCACCTCCAAATTGGCCGGATGTTAGTCAGCAGTACCCCGGAAGAATATTGGGCGGATAAAATCTTTGAACTGGTGGATCATTTGAATGTAGGGCGAGAGTTGATTGACGAAGAGGCGGAAATCATCGAATTGGCGACTTTAAATTTAGAGGCCGCCAAAAAAGCTAAAAATGCCACCGCTTATGTCGCCGCCCAGCAATATTTAAAAGCTGGCATGGACCGCCTCATAGAAAGCATTTGGGATAGCAATTATGACCTAGCTTTAGAACTCTACAAACAACGCTCACTGGTTGAGTATCTGAATGGCAACTTTGAGGAATCCGAAACCTTTATCAAGGAAACCCTCAACCGGACTCACTCGGTATTAGAAAAAGCAGAAGTCAATAATCTTCTGTTAATTCAATATGTCTTGCGGGGTGAATATAGCAAAGGGATAAAAACCGGACGCCAAGCCCTCTCACTGCTGGGAATTGAATTACCTGAAACCGATTTACAAGGGGCGATCGGGGCCGAATTTACTGCCGCCAAAGCCAAATGGGAAGGGAAAGAAATTGCCCGGTTAATCGATGAACCTCAGACCACTCGACCCGAAACCAAAGTGGCCTTAAAACTGCTCACCACCGTTGCACCTCCGGCCTACTTGATTGACCCGCAACTCTGGACTGCGATTGTTCTCAAAGGGGTGAATCTTTCCCTGGAATATGGCAGTATCCCCGAGTCCTGTATTTCCTATACTAACTACGGACTCCTGCTAAATTCAGTCTTCGGAGACTATAAATCCGGCTATGAATTTGGATTATTAGCCCTGAATTTGATTGACAAATGGGGAAGTTTGGAACTGAAAGGTAAGGCTTGCGCCGGATTTGCTAATTGTCTGAGCTTCTGGTTTAAACATATCAAAGCATCTAATCTGCTCAACAAAGAAGGGTATCAAGCTGCTTTGGAATCCGGAGATTTAGAATATGCCGGATATCTTCTGCATAATACAATTCTCAATGCTTTTTTTGAAGGTCAAAATCTGGCCGAAATCAGGAAAGAAACTATTCCCTGCTTTCATTTTGCCCAAAAAACTAAAAATCAAATCTCAAGTGACCTCGCCCTGGGGTTGCAACTGATCCTCTGTAATTTAATGAAAATAACACCCGACCCCCTAGATTTTTTATGTGAAGAAACCAGCGAAGCCGAGTATTTGGCCAGTTGTTATCAGGAGAACAAATATTATGCCCTCTGTAATTATTTAATCCGAAAATTACAGGTTCTCTATCTCTATAATCGCCTAGACGAGGCGAAAACTTGTGCCCTAGAAGCAGAAAAATATCTGCTGTATATTACCGGCACTCTGCCCACAACGGATTATAATTTTTATCACTCCCTGCTGTTATGTGCACTGTATGCTCAGGCATCACCGGAAGAACAAACGGAGTATTTGCAAAAAATCACGGCTAATCAAGAACAGATGAAAGTTTGGGCGGATAATTGTCCCGATAACTTTGAACATAAATATCTGTTAGTAGCAGCAGAACTAGCGCGGATTGCAGGAGAGGACGAGGAAGCCCTCGACTTGTACGATCGCGCCATAGAATCCGCCCGCAAATATGAGTTTATCCAAAACGAAGCCTTAGCCAACGAACTGGCGGCACAATATTGGTTCCAACGGGATAAACAAAAATATGGCCGCGTTCACCTGCGAGAAGCCTACTATGGATATCAACGCTGGGGTGCCGTGAGAAAAGTCACCGAACTAGAGGCGATTTATCCACAATTACTGACCAAATCGCCGGGGAATTACGGGGCGATCGACACTCGCACTACGGCGATTCATACCACCACCGACAATCATGCCGGTATCCTCGATTTAGCCTCAGTGATGAAAGCATCCCAAGCAATTTCCGGAGAAATTGTCCTGGATAAATTGCTGGCAAAACTGATGAAAATCTCCATCGAAAATGCCGGTGCCCAAAAAGGCTGTTTAATCTTACCCGCAGAGGGTAAACTCACCATTGCTGCTGAAGCATCTGTCGATCGCGAAGAAGTG
Organism: Oscillatoria sp.; assembly: GCA_011390515.1. Classification (GTDB taxonomy): domain Bacteria; phylum Cyanobacteriota; class Cyanobacteriia; order Cyanobacteriales; family Laspinemataceae; genus Laspinema. Next base: position 23,698 of record JAABSJ010000017.1, on the reverse strand, counting down.
ACCATCGCTCAATCTGCACGAGGAACTCTAGGAGGGCGATCGCTCCAACCGGATCAAGTCCCCGTCACCATCATCAACTATGTCGAACGCACCAAATCCGATGTCGTCCTCACCGATGCCGCCAGCGAAGGCAAATTTACCGCCGACCCTTATATTATTTCCCATAACTTAAAATCGGTTCTGTGCCTTCCCATCCTCGATCGCGGTCAATTAATCGGCATCCTCTACTTAGAAAATAACCTCACCACGGGAGCTTTTACCAGTAACCGCTTAGAAGTCTTAAGACTCCTCTCCGCACAAGCAGCAATTTCCTTAGAAAATGCCCTCTTATATGCCTCCGTCGAGCAGAAAGTCCAACAACGCACCCAGGAGTTAAACGAAAAAAATACCCGCTTAGAACAAACCTTACACGAACTCCAACGCACCCAAGCACAACTGATTCAAAGTGAAAAAATGTCCGGACTCGGACAAATGGTAGCCGGGGTTGCTCATGAAATTAACAATCCTGTAGGATTCATTTATGGCAACCTCACCCCCGCCTCCCAATATGTCCAAGAACTGCTCAATTTAATTCAAACCTATCAGCAGGAATATCCCAATCCCACACCAATTATTACTGAAACCCTGGAAGAGCTCGACCTAGAGTTTCTCGTGGAAGACTTGCAGAAACTGCTCGATTCCATGAAAGGAGGTGCAGAACGAATTCGCAATATTGTCCTCTCCCTGCGAAACTTTGCGCGGCATGATGAAGCGGATATGAAACCCGTGGATATTCATGAAGGCATCCAGAGTACCTTGATGATTTTGCAACCGCGACTGCGATGCGAAGGAGAACAACGAGGAATTGAGGTGATAGAAGATTATGCCACCTTACCCCGAGTCACCTGTTACGCCTCGGAACTGAATCAGGTGTTCATGAATATTTTGAGTAATGCGATTTATGCCTTAGAAAAAGCCGAAAACACGGCTACACCGACGATTCAGATTCGCACCGAACTCAGTAGTCGCAACTCGGCGATCGTCAGCATTTCTGATAATGGTCCGGGAATGAGCGATGAAGTATTAATGCGGATTTTTGACCCCTTTTTCACCACCAAACCCGTGGGTTCTGGGACAGGATTAGGGTTATCCATCAGCTATCAAATTGTGGTGGAAGCTCATGGCGGCGAACTCACCTGTACCAGTGCACCGGAAAGCGGAACCGAATTTGTGATTGAGATTCCCCTGCAACCGCGCACAAGGTTTAGCTAACCCACCCTCTCCGAAACCCGGTTGCTTCTAGAAACCGGGTTTCTAAATCCAATCAACATCTACCTTACCCGCTAAAATTTCATGAGTGAATCCTCCATCCGTCCCGCCGTGATTACCAAAGTTCTTCCCGACTCCATCGCCGCCGAAATTGGATTTGAACCCGGCGATGCGATCGTTTCCATCAACCAACAAAAACCCCGAGACTTAATTGATTATCAATTCCTCTGTGCCGATGAACTCCTCGAACTCGAAGTCATCGACACCCGAGGCAAAACTCATCAAATAGAAATAGAAAAAGACTATGATGAAGACCTCGGACTCGAATTTGAATCCGCCTTATTTGATGGACTGATTCAATGTAACAATCGCTGTCCCTTCTGCTTCATCGACCAAAAACCCCCAGGAATGCGAGATACCCTTTATCTCAAAGACGATGACTATCGCCTCAGCTTTCTCTATGGCTCCTACCTCACCCTCACCAACCTCAGTCAAAAAGAGTGGAATCGCATCGAACAAATGCGCCTCTCTCCCCTCTACGTTTCCGTCCATGCCACCGAACCAGAAATTCGCACTCGCCTGTTAAAAAATCCGCGCGCCAGCCAGATTCTCGACCAATTAAAGTGGTTTGAACAAAAACGCCTGCAAATTCATGCTCAAGTCGTCGTTTGTCCCGGCATTAATGATGGAAAACATCTCGAAACCACCCTCTTAGACTTAGCCAAATTTGGCAGTGGAGACATTCCTGCCGTCGCATCCGTCGCCGTCGTCCCCGTCGGATTAACCCGCTTTCGTCCCGAGGAAGATGAACTCATCCCCGTCACCGCAGAAAAAGCCCAAGAAGTCATCCAACAAGTACAAACCCTACAACCGAAATTCCGCAAAACATTAGGCTCAACCTTTGCCTGGTTAGCCGATGAATGGTTTCTGATTGCCGGGGAAGAAGTTCCCCTAGAATCTGACTATGAAGACTATCCCCAGATTGGCAATGGCGTCGGTTCCATCCGGCAATTCTTAGATGAATTTGAGGCGATCGCCACGGAATTACTGCCGCCAAAAGTATCTCCCCCGCGACAATTCACCTGGGTAGTCGGAAATGCCGTAGAAAAAGCCTTTCAACCCATTGTAGACCGCCTCAACTCCGTAGAAGGATTACAGATAGAAATGGTAGCCCTCTGTAGCGATTTCTGGGGACAAACCATGAGCGTGACTGGTGTGTTAACAGGTCAAGATTTGCTGAACGGGTTGCAAAATCGAAAGTTAGGCGATGCCATTTTGTTGCCGGATGTGATGTTAAAACATGGAGAAACAAGGTTTTTAGATAATATGACCGTGGAGGAGTTGGCAGCTCAATTAAAAACATCGATATTGCCAGTCAGTGGGATTGATGGATTGATTTTGGGCTGTATTAAGGGGATGTCCGAATTGGTGGAAATGTCAAAATAAGCCCGCACCCTCAAGGGTGGGGCTACACAAACCAAGCCCGCCTGCGCGGGCTAACTACATGGGCAATCCCAAAAGATTTCAATCGATTACATATATAAAAATGATATAAATGCTTGAACTCTCTGCTTTTAGGACTCCTGCAACGCCATCTCCTAAATGGCTACAGGTTGAAGCAAGAATTGGAGATATTTATGAGTAGCGGAATGAGCGTCAACTAGAAAGCCATCTACCCCTTGCTAAAACGCTGCTTAGTCTTAGATATCAACAGTTAATCGGTTAAGGGGATTCCAATTAATAAATCATCGAAATCTGGCGGAACGCTCATAGAACAGAGTGCGGGTTTTTTCGATATTTTATGTTATAGAGGTTCCTAACAAGTCTGGATCAATGAGTTATTTTGGAATTACTAAGCTAAGACTGTGCCACATATGCGATCGCGTGCCTCCAGCTTCTTCAAGGTCGAATGAACAGCGATCCCCTAGCGCGGTAGCGGTAAATACATTTGAGAATTGAGAATCTACTTCTTAAGGAGTAGTAAAATATAGTTCTTCAGCAGTAGGTTTTCTTAGGAATAAATAGTTAACCTAGTGAATGTAGTAATACCCAAGGATATTATTACGGATAATAACCCGCATTTGAGAATCTATTTCTTAAGTAGCAGCAAAATCTAGTTCTTCAGCAGTAGATTTTCTTAGAAATTAAGAGTTAGTCTAGTAAGTGTAGTAATACCCAAGGACATTATGACGGATAATAAGCCGAATTTTAACAAGCCTTATGCATATAATCCTGACTCCCAGGAAAAGAATGTTGACAATAGCGAGAACCAGCAGATTCAGGCTCAAACTAACGAAAATGCAGAATCTAAGCAAGATGAATCATCAGGTTCAGGCATGGGTGCGAGGATAGCAGGAGCAGCAGTTGGGGGTCTACTCGGTGCTCGCTCTGGAGGAATTGTTGGTGCTGTAGCTGGCTCAGTTGCTGGCGCTATGATTGGTAAGGGTACTGCTGATACGGTTAACCGTACTGTAGATAATATAGGGGATGCAGCACACAGTGTCGCAGACGGTGTTACCCACACTGTAGAAGAGCTAGGGACAGTAGCAAAGGAAACTGCTGAGGACGTTAAACCCTCTATCAAAGCTACAGCAGAAGCAGTCCAGGAGACTGTTGAGGAAACCAAGCCTTCGATTAAAGGTATAGCCGAATCTGTCAATGAGACAGTTAAGGAAACCAAACCTTCTGTAGTAGATGCAGTCAACAGCGCATCCGAGGAAGTCCAACCTACGATTAGAGAAGTAAAAGATTCAGTCAAGCAGACAGTCGAAGGTGTCCAGCCTTCTATAGAAAGTGCAGCGGACTCTATTAAGAGCACTGCCGATGAAGTTAAACCTTCTGCCAAAGCTGTAGCTCACGAAATTGAGGGTGCAACAAAGGATCTGAGATCGACTGTAAAAGATACAGCGAAAGCAGTTGAGCCATCTGTAAAAAGCGCAGCCCAATCGCTTAAGTCATCTGGCAAGAGTGCAGCTGAATCAATGAAGTCATCTGCTCAAAGCGCAGCCGAATCTGCTAAAGGTGCAGCGCAGGATGTTAAGCAGGATGTTAAGTCATCTGCTCAAAGCGCAGCCGAATCTGCTAAAGGTGCAGCGCAGGATGTTAAGCAGGATGTTAAGTCATCGACCCAAAATGCAACCTCATCTGCTAAAGGTACAAGGCAGGATGTTAAGTCATCTGCCCAATATCTAGCCGAAGAATCCGCCGCAGAGAAAAGTAATGAGAGCGATATTCACATCTCCGGCAGTCCTGAAGTCAAGGACAAAGTGGTCATTCATGACAAGAGAATCACTAAGAACTAGGTAAAGGAAGGACTTAACTCCAGCTTGTTAAAGCTAGGGTTAAGAGAGTTTAACAGAGAGTGGATCTTAGAAAAGGGTCCACTCTTTTCTGTGTAATGGACTCTGACAGTACCAGGAGCAATGTAGAGAAGGTTTGTAATTTCCTGATGGCTCTGTCCGGCTACAATCATTGCCAAGATTTCCTGTTCGCGCCTCGTGAGCGGATTTTCCGGTAATTCTTTAGCCTCTGATGGGATAACTGGGACTGAGAAATCTCCGTCCCCTGTCCACAGTGCAGTTTGGAATTTTCCAACAATTTAGTGCAAGCCCAATCCCTGTAATGGTTTCAGACGGAACTTATCCCCGTGTACGGGGTAAGTTCCGTTTAATTCTTGAAATCAGTCAAGTTGAATCAGTCAACTGAGAAAATCTGGCTAAGTTCAACTCTAAACCAATGCCCTAAGTCTTTTCCAATTAGTTAGACAGAGGAGCGAAGTGTGAATACAGTGACCTCTGGTGGGCAATTGATCCGCATCGGTACGATGCTAAAACCAATTCCTCGGTTTACATAAAGACGATTTCCTGGCTGCCCATATTCTTTAATCCAGCCGTCAGCGTGTACCTCATTTTCTTTACTAAAAGTCAACCAAGCCCATTCTGGGGTGAAGGGTAGACGAACTTGCCCACCGTGGGTGTGTCCTGCCACAGCCAAAGGTGCGGTGTTAGGAGGTAACGCTGCAAAGGAATCGGCGTTGTGCATCATCACCAACCTTGGTGTTCCTTCTGGCACCGAACTCAGCGCGACTTTTGGTTTATCGTTATTTGGCCAGTGTGCGCCGATACCTACTAAGTATAGGGGGGTGTTGTCCGCCGTGTTTGCTGCGGTTTGGTTGCGATTCTCGGACGGTGCAATTGCTCTTAGCGCTGGGTTGCCGATCGCCACCGCCTCGTTCTGGAGGACTTCCACACCCACTGCTTCAAGCGCTTCATGCAATTGACGCGCTATCTCTCTGTTTGGCGTGGTTTGCTTGCTTTTCATTGCATAGTCATGATTGCCCAAGACCGCATAGGTGGGGATGCCTGCTTCTGGAAGCGATCGCACAAGTTCAACAGCCTGGTTAATCACTTCGCTGGGGTCTTCACCTGGATGGTAGATAAAGTCACCCGCAATGAGCACCACTGCTGGACGCTCCTCAATTAATTGTTCCACAACGCGGTCAATAGTATTGGTGTTGTCCATCCACATTCCTATTTGCCAGTCAGCAATCAGTGCAACTCGCTCCCCTTCCCAAGCAGCGGGAAGATTAGGGATTTCTGCAACTTCCTCTTTTGTGTCGATTAGGTACGGTTCGAGCAAACCCCAAAAGAGAATTAATCCAAAAATTCCTAACAAACCCAACAATGTGTATTTAATTGTCTTCATTTTTGATAAGCTGTCTCATATTTTTATAGAAAATTTTAAGCAACTGGAGTCCGTGGCATTAATCACTAAAATGGGTTGGCCCTCCTTCGGCGTCATGACAAAGCCACTCTTTCCAACTGCTTGTGCCGGTTGGCTTCTGATCGTTACCTCTTTTTCGAGGGTCGAATTGGGTGAAACTTCTGCAACATCTTCGGCAGAGGCTACGGTCAACCTCCTTTTAAACCTACTTGGATATAAAAGGAAGCACCTCTATCAATAGGGGGTTTTTATCTCTAGCTAATGGCAGATGTTTAAAAATGTTGAAGTATCATCTCGACAGTCGGTAGTCGAGGGAACTTTGGCTTTCTTTTGTTTAACGTCTAAAAACGCCGATATTGCCAGTTAGTGGGATTGATGGATTAATTTTAGGTTATATTAATGGGCTGTTTGAGTTGGTGGAAATGTTAAGATAAGCCCGCACCCTAAAGGGTCTGGCTACACGGACGAAGCCCGCCTGCGCGGGCTAACTACATGGGCCATCCCCACAGATTTTATTCCAATAAAACTTGACAAAATAACTAAATAATGATAAATAAAGCATCTTTGTCCCCCGACGGTGGGGGCTGCGTTCCTGTCGCTGCACCCTGTTGGGGTGTGGGCAAACATTGGCATCACCCAGAAACTTAACAAAATTTAATCAATTAGGCTATACTGTAGCCTACATATATCAAAATGATATAAATGCTTGAACTCTCTGCTTTAGGACTCCTGCAACGCCATCCCCTACATGGCTACAGGTTGAAGCAAGAACTGGAGCTATTTATGAGTAGCTGCATGAGCGTCAACTATGGAGCCATCTACCCCTTGCTGAAACGCTTGGAGGAACGGGGTCACATTGCGGCGATCGCCCGTGAATCTGGAGACGCCGGTCCCAGTCGCACCATTTATGGCATTACCCCATCGGGACGCGATCGCTGGCGGCAGAAAATGCTCGAACATCCCCAGGATAGCTGGGTCAAAAGTCGCGCTCGTTTTGCCATTAAATTTTTCTTTTTCAGCGATTTAGAACCGGAGGCAAGGTTGGAACTAATGGAACATCGCTTAGTGCTTTGTCGCGCTCGATACAAAAGTTTCGCAGAAAAACCCTTGCCGGAGGATTTCTATCAAGTCGCCGTCTGGAATCGACATCTGGATGTTCTGAAATCAGAAATCAAATGGGTGCAAGAACAAATTGCTATTGAGGTGCAACAGCAAGGGAATCGGGATCCGGGGAAAGCCAAGGTACGAAGGAGGAATCACTCCGGCGTTCCCGCAGGGTCTCGGAACGAGAATCGCCACCCCTCCTAAACCGTTTAAATCCCTTAATTAATAAATCCTCAATTAAACTTAAACCGATTGATTACCAAGTCGAACAAAAACAGGGAAAACTATGAAATCAGTAAATGATTCCAATGCCAAAGCTAAAGAACCCGTAAATTCTGTTGCTAATGAAACCGAATTAGAGCCACAACAAGACAAACCTTTACGGAATAAAAAACGCCGGTTTAAATGGGCCAGTAGAAAGGGCCGATCGCTCGCTTCTGCTCTGTTTTTCCTCCTCTTAGTCGCCGGGGGTGGCGCTGGCTGGTATTTCTGGCAATCTAGGCAAACCGCAATGGCGAGTAGCGAACAGCAAGGCAGACCCCAACGGCCCCAAGGGGTAGCGGTGCGATTAGCGACAGTGGAAATGACCAATTTAAGGGAAACCTCGGAGTTTGTCGGGACCCTAGAGGCCCAACAGGCAGCAGTTGTGCGCCCAGAAATGGCCGGAAGGGTGAGTCAGATTAATGTCAAGGCGGGGGATAAAGTCTCGCGAGGGGACATTATTGCCCGGATTGATACCCGGGAAATTGAAGCTAGACTCCGCCAAGCCCAGGCAGCCCAAGCGCGGGCGCAATCTCGCGTTGCCGAATTACAAGCGGGAAACCGACCGGAGGAAATTGCCCAAGGAGAGGCCCGTTTAGCCGCAGCCGAGGCGCGATTGGCGGAGGTGCTCGCGGGGAGTCGTCCGGAGGAGATTGCTCAGGCACAAGCGCGGTTGCGGCAAGCGGAGGCACGATTGGCGGAATTGCGGGCGGGGACTCGTCCAGAAGAGATTGCTCAAGCGGAAACTCGGTTACAACAGGCGCGATCGCGTCTGGAATCTTTACGGGCGGGGAGTCGTGGGGATGAAATTGCCCAAGCTGAAGCCCAAATTGCTGATGCTCAAGCACGGGTGGAGTTGACCTCAGAACGGGTGGAACGGAATCGGGAATTAGCGGATCAAGGGGCAATTTCCCGCGATCGCTTTGATGAAGTAGTCACGGAAAACCGGCGCGCCCAAGCGGATTTACAGCGATTTCGCCAACGGGTGGAGGAGTTGGAAAACCAGCGACAGGAGGACATTATTGGCGCTGAATTACAAGTGACTGAAGCGGAACAAGCCTTAGCCCAGCAGGAACGGGGGGCGCGTCCGGAAGAAATTGCTCAGGCGGAAGCAGAGGTGGCAGAAGCCCAGCAATTGCTGAATCAGCGACAAAATGGTGCACGTCCGGAGGAAATTGCCCGGGCGGAAGCGGAAGTGGAAGAAAGACGGCAAGATTTACGGCAGTTGGAGAATGGCACCCGACCCGAGGAGATTGACCAAGCTCAGGCGCAAGTGGCGGAGGCGATCGCCCAAGTGAGAGCGTTGGAGGTGCAGTTACAAGATGCCAATGTCGTTGCACCCTTTGAGGGAATCGTCGGCGATATTCCAGCGAAAGTGGGAGATTTCGTCAGTGTGGGGCAGGAATTAACGACAGTGACCCAAAACGATGCTTTGGAATTGCGGCTGTCGATTCCTCTGGAACGGGGGTCTGAGTTGCGCTTGGGGATGCCGGTGGAAATTACCGATGCCAATGGACAACCGTTGTCTGTGGGAACGGTGAGTTTTGTCTCTCCCACGGTGAATTCCGATTCTCAAACGATTTTAGCTAAGGCAAGGTTTGCCAATCAAGGACAATTGCGCGATCGCCAGTTTGTGCGGGCTAAGTTGGTTTGGGACGAACGGGACAATCGGATTGTGGTGCCAACTACGGCGATTACCTTCCAAGGGGAGGAGCGATTTATCTTTGTGGCGCGAGGGGAGGAACCGGCGACGGCAGAACGAGTGGCGGTCACTCTGGGACTGGTCCAAGGCGATCGGGCGGAAGTGATTGAAGGACTGGCAAATGGCGATCGGATCGTCATTTCGGGTTTACAACGCCTCTCCGATGGTGCTCAGATTCGTCCAATTGTCGATGAACCTGCAGCAGCGAATCCCGATGCATCTCCGGAGGCAGCACCCTCGCAGTAAGTGAGAGAAAAAGGTCTACAAAAACCCGCACCATTATCAACACCGGCGGGGGTTAAAACGTTGGGCCTGTAGTGGCGCTTCGCGAAGCGCCACTACGTCGGGGGTTAAAACCCCCGCCTCATAGCTAAAGTCGGTTAAAACCGACTAAAGACCCCAATGGATGAGACTTTCAGTCGGTTTTAACCGACTTAAGTTAAAACCCCCGCCCGGTGTGGCTAAAAACCCCAAAAGATGAGACTTGCAGTCGGTTAAAACCGACTTAAGCTATTAGGCGGGGGTTTTAACCCCCGCCGGGTCTGGCTTAATCAGGAACTACCCCTAATTGTCGCGAATCCCTAACACAATGTTTACTACTTTTTTTGTCAAACGCCCGGTTTTCGCCTCCGTCTGTTCCCTGTTAATTATTTTAATTGGGTTAGTCGGATATACAAGATTGCCGGTGCAGGAATTTCCCAGTATTGATCCGCCAGTGGTGACGGTATCCACGGTTTATCCCGGTGCCAGTCCCCTGGTGGTGGAAACCGAAGTCACGGAAATTTTAGAAGGTCAACTGAATGGGATTGAAGGGATTAAAACCCTCACCTCCCAAAGTCGAGAAGGGGTGAGTTCGATTACCCTCCAGTTTAACCTCGATCGCGATATTGATTTGGCCGCCCAAGACGTGCGATCGCGAGTTGATCGTGCCCTGCGTCAACTCCCCGATGATGTCGATACCCCCCAAGTCACCAAACAGGAAGGAGATGTTTCTCCCATCGTGTGGTTTGCCTTATTTGGGGAAAATTACACCTCCCTGGAATTAAGTGACTATGCCGAACGATTTATTACGGATAACCTAGAAAGCGTTCCAGGAGTCAGTAACATCTTTATCGGGGGTCAACGACGCTATGCCATGCGATTGTGGGTTGATTCAGTTAAACTGGCAGCGCGGAATTTGACGGTTTTGGATATTGAACGCGCCTTGCGTCAAGAAAACTTAGAAATTCCCGGTGGTTTAGTCGAGGGAGAACAATCGGAATATTCCGTGCGAGTTCTCGGGAGACTGCAAACTCCGATGGAATATGAAAATTTAATTCTTCAGCGCAATCCTGATGGCACACAAATCCGCTTTAAAGATGTGGGACGGGCGGAAATTGGCGCAGAAAACGAGCGATCGTTCGTCAGGTTTAAGGGCATTCCGGCAGTTTCTCTAGGGGTTGTCAAGCTCTCCAATGCCAATACTATTGAAGTGGCGCGCGGTGCCAAAGCCAAAATGGAGGAACTCTCCAAAGATTTCCCAGAAGGGTTAAATTATCAGATGGCTTTTGACCGTTCTGAATTTGTGGAACTCGCCATTAATGAAGTGTGGAGTTCCCTTTTTCTAGCAACCTTGCTGGTTATTCTGATTATTTTTGTCTTCCTACGCGACTGGCGATCGACCTTAATTCCTGCCGTCACCATTCCGGTTTCCCTGGTTGGTGCATTTGCGGTGATGTTTATTTTGGGGTATTCCATTAATACCCTAACTTTATTTTCTCTAACCTTAGCAACGGGGTTAGTTGTGGATGATACCATCGTTGTTTTAGAAAATATTGTCCGCTATATTCAAGAAAAGAATATGAAACCCTACCAAGCAGCAATGCTGGGGGTGGGGGAAGTGGTTTTTGCGGTCATTGCCACTACGGTTGTGTTAATTGCCGTATTTATGCCCGTGGGGTTTTCCGGGGGAAATACCGGGCGATTGTTTACAGAATTTGCCCTCACCCTCGCCGGGTCGGTGGTGATTTCTTCTTTTGTTGCCTTGACTTTAGCACCGGCATTATCTGCCCGCATCTTAAAGCGAGATGCAGAAATGAAAGGCGGAGTATTTGCCATAATTGAGTTATTTTTTGACCGTTTGGAACGGATGTATCGCTGGTCATTGCGGAAAATTATGCCCTGGAAAGCGATTGTTGTTATCGCCTTTATTGGGTCCTTAGCTTTAACGGTTTTCTTGTTTAATCAAGTCCCCAAAGAATTCATTCCCACCGATGACCGAGGGGCAATTTTTACGATTGTCCGCGCTCCGCAAGGGGTAACGATTAATTATACCGATAATGTCATGCGGCAGGTGGAAGAAGTCTACAGTCAAGTCCCGGAAGTGAACACCTATTTAACCATTGGTGCATTTGGTCGGGGAACCCCTGGGCAAGTTAACCAGGGATTTGCCTTTGTTCGCCTCTTACCTTGGGCGGAACGGACCGAAGAGGGTCAGTCTCAGCAGGAGATTATTGGTCGGTTATTTGGACAATTTTCGCGGATTACTGATGCGGTAGTCCTGCCGATTAATCCGCCTTCTTTACCCGGTGCCGGGTTTAGTCAGCCCGTCGAATTCGTGTTGCAAGGGAGTGATTTAGAGGAGTTGGCGGCTGTTTCCCAAGACTTGGCAAATCAAGCCAATGATTTACCAGAATTGGTGAATGTGGATACGGATTTAAGCCTAACTAAACCGGAATTAGTTGTCAGTATTGACCGCGCTCAAGCGGCTAATTTAGGGGTGTCGGTTCAGGAAATTTCCCGAACGTTACAAATCATGTTAGGCGGACAACGGATCACCAATTTTAACCGAGGAAATCGCCGCTATGAAGTGATTGTCCAATCGGAACAAGAATTTCGAGCTTCTCCTCAAGATATTGAGCAAACCTATATCCGTACTCAGTCGGGTCAGTTGGTTCCTTTGAGTAGTGTGGTGACAGTGAATCCTTCTACCACACCCCCGCAAATTAACCACTATAATCGAGCTCGGGCCGCTACAATTTCTGGTTCTCCTGCACCAGGGAAAACCTTGGGAGAAGCATTAGATGCGTTACAAAATTTAGCCCGGGAAATTATTCCTTCGGAGATGCGAGCGACTTTAGCGGGTCAGTCTTTGGAATATACGGAAGCGGGACAATCGACCCTGTTTATTTTTGGGTTATCCCTGGTCTTTATTTTCTTGGTGTTAGCGGCTCAGTTTGAAAGTTACATTGACCCGATGATCATTCTCTTGGCGGTTCCCTTGTCTCTGCTTGGGGCATTTTCTGCCTTGTTAATGGCGGGTTTGGACTTAAATATTTACAGTCAGATTGGGTTAATCATGCTGATTGGGTTGGCAACGAAAAACTCAATTTTGATTGTGGAATTTGCCAATCAGCGTCGGGAAGAAGGACTCTCGATTACCAAAGCGGCGATCGATGCCGCTAAGGTGCGCTTTCGTCCGATTTTGATGACGGCATTTTCCACGATTTTCGGATTATTACCCCTGGCATTTGCCACAGGTGCCGGTGCAGCAGCGCGGGTCTCCATTGGGATGTCCGTTGTCGGGGGAATGTTTGTTTCTACTTTATTAAGTTTGTATGTGATTCCAGTGTTTTATACCATTGCCATGAAAGCGCAATATCGGTTAATGCACAAAGGACATGATGAAACTGAAAACACGGTTTCGGCTGAAACTGTGGAACAGGAGTCGGTTTCAAATGGCAATGGAAAGACTACCCAAACGTTGAGAAAAGTAGAACAAGAACGAGGCGATCGCGAGAATCTCCCCTCGGGACGCCGCTAAGTCAATTGGAAGTTCTATCAGCCCTAGATAGAGCTTCCAATTGACGCTAATTTTCTCTACCCACTCTAAACTTTAAGAAAACAACAAAAAGTGTCCTATTGCGGGTTGCCAGAAAATTACAATATACTAAATTAGCTTGTACCTCTCATTAAAAACCCCGCCCTAAAAATGGCCCGAGATGAGTTATTACAAATTCGGATTAGTACCCAAGAAAAAGAGCGTCTGCAACTAGAAGCAGAACGACGTGGGGTATCCATGTCTGAAGTCATTCGTGACTATATCAAACGGTTGCCTAAATCAAAAAAAGAGGAGTAATTCGTTCGGTATAGCCGTTCCTGAACTGATGAGGTACGGGGAATTACAGGAGTGCGTTCGCGTAGCGTGTGCTGGCGCACACGCTACGCGAACGCACTCCTCGTCGCTACCGGGACCTTATAACTGTGGGAACCGCCGGGAGACTTCATTCATGACCCAGAGGGTCTCATCCCAACCCGGCCTGGATTCCCCCTGATCCGGGAATGACCGTCTTTTTGATATGGTACTAGAGTGACTTGATTGATATCCCTCGACGGAAAGAAATAGAATATGTCTACCCCCCAAATTGCCCCTTATGGTTCCTGGAAATCCCCGATTACCTCCGATGCGATCGTCGCTGGCAGTATTGGACTCGGGCAAATTTTTTGGGACAATCAAACCCTCTATTGGTTGGAAATGCGACCCCAAGAAGGGGGAAGAAATGTTCTCGTTTCGCGATCGCCTCAAGGAGAAATCCAGGATATCGTTCCCGCACCCTTCAACGTTCGCACCCGCGTTTGTGAATATGGTGGCGGTGCCTTTACCGTCAGCAACGGCACCGTCTATTTCTCCAACTTCAGCGACTCCCGCCTCTACCATCAACCCCCGGGAGAAGAACCGCAACCCCTGACCCCGGAAGCGAATATGCGCTATGCCGATTTCACCGTCGATACTCCCCGGGGACGCTTAATTTCGGTACGAGAAGACCATACCAGCGCCGGAGAACCCGTCACCAGTTTAGTTAGCATTAACTTAGCAGACGGTGCACAGATGCGCGTATTGGTGGCAGGAGAAGACTTCTATGCCACCCCCCGCCTCAGTCCCGATGGTCAACATCTGTGTTGGTTGAGTTGGAATCATCCGAATATGCCTTGGGATGGGACCGAATTGTGGGTCGCACAAATCAACCCCGATGGTTCTCTCGGCGAAACCCATCAAGTCGCTGGAGGCGTTAACGAATCCATTTTTCAACCCCAATGGTCTCCGGATGGGACCCTGTACTTTGTATCCGACTGCTCAGGATGGTGGAATCTCTACCGATCGCACCCCACCACCGGCACCATTGAACCCGTCTGCGAAATGTCTGCGGAATTCGGACTCCCCCAGTGGGTGTTTGGAATGTCTACTTATGGATTTGCCAGCAGCAGTCAACTGATTTGCACCTACACCCAATCCGGAATCTGGCATTTAGGCAGTATCAACCTCTCCACCGGCATCCTCCAGGAAATCACAACGCCCTATACTTCCTTGAGTTCCTTGCAAGTCAACGGCGATCGCGTCGCCTTCATCGGCGGTTCCCCCACCGAACCCACGGCGATCGCCCAATACCATCTCAACAGCAGCGAACTGCAAATCCTCCGCAAATCCACCACCTTAACCATCGATCGCGCCTACCTCTCCCAACCCCAACCCGTGGAATTTCCCACGGAAAACGGATTAACCGCCTATGGCATCTTTTATCCCCCCAATAATCAGGATTATATTGCCCCCGAAGGTGAATTACCGCCCCTATTAGTCAAAAGTCATGGCGGACCCACCGCCTCCGCCAGCAGCAGTCTCAGTTTAAGCATTCAATATTGGACCTCCCGGGGATTTGCCGTCCTCGATGTCAACTATGGCGGCAGTACCGGATATGGACGGGAATATCGGCAACGCCTAGAGAATCGCTGGGGAATTGTCGATGTCGATGACTGTGCCAATGGCGCGAAATATCTCGGGGAACAAGGATGGGTGGATAGCAACCGACTGGCGATCGCCGGAGGCAGTGCAGGCGGTTATACAACCCTCTGCGCCCTCACCTACCGGGATGTCTTCAAAGCCGGTGCCAGCTATTATGGAGTCAGTGATTTAGAAGCTTTGGCCAAAGACACCCATAAATTTGAGTCCCGCTATCTGGATAAACTAATCGGTCCTTATCCCGAAGCGAAGCAAATTTATATCGAGCGTTCTCCCATCCATGCTTGCGATCGCATTTCCTGTCCCGTCATCTTTTTCCAAGGATTAGAAGACAAAATCGTTCCCCCAAACCAAGCCGAAGCAATGGTGAATGCGTTAAAACAAAAAGGCATTCCCGTCGCCTATCTTCCCTTTGAAGGTGAACAACATGGTTTCCGCAGGTCCGAAAACATTAAACGCGCTTTAGATGGAGAATTTTACTTTTATTCAAGAATTTTTGGCTTTGAAACCGCCGAGAACCTAGAACCCGTTTCCATCGACAATTTCTAACAAAAAACCAGGCCAATTGTCTAGTCAGAGGCAGAACAATGAGCAGAAACAATGTCAAAGCGATCGCCAACACCCTGAAAACCCAAATTCTGATTTTGGGTGGCTTTGTCGCCATCATGTGGATTGTCCAAATTCTCAACCTCTTCCTGTTCCGAAACACCTTACTCATTTATGGCGTTTTGCCTCGTAACCCAGACACCCTACGCGGCATTCTATTTATGCCCTTTTTACATGGTGGGTTCCCCCATTTAATCGCCAATACCGTACCATTTATTACCCTCGGTTGGTTCGTCATGCTGCGGGAAATTCGCGATTTTTGGGTCGTCACTGCGGTAACCATGTTAGTCAGCGGATTAGGGGTTTGGTTATTTGGGTCTCCCGGGTGGCATATCGGGGCCAGTGGACTGGTATTTGGCTATTTAGGTTATCTCCTCTCTCGCGGGTTCTTTGAACGCAATTTACCCTCAATTTTGCTATCCATCATTGTCGGTGTATTGTATGGGGGAATTATCATCGGCGTCTTACCCATCCAGGCAGGAGTCTCCTGGGAAGGTCATTTATTCGGCTTGATTGGCGGTGGAATCGCCGCTTGGTGGTTATCACGCCGTCCATCTATGTCTTAACCAGGAATAATTTACACCTCTTACATAAATCTCTTAAGCCCCCCTTATTAAGGGGGGTTGGGGGGATCAATCCTGAATTTTGCAAGAGGTATATTAGGCGATCGCTCACAGAGACGAGGGTCATTTCCATCAAAAATCCAAGGGTGAGAACAATGGCAAAAAAACAAAAATTTCCATATTTAGTCGGTTCCAAATGGACCTCCCAACAAAAAACTTGGGGATGGAGACATTTCCAAGTTGTGAATCGCAAAAACGAAGGCAAATGGGTGTTTGCAGAAATGGTTTCTGCTTGTGACCCCAACGTGCGCTTTTGGATTAATGCCACCCAATTTAAAGATAGAACCCTCTGGCAAGCCGGTTGGCAATCTTTACAAGAAATGCAATCCCAGCCTGAACAAGACTTTGTAGATACTCTAATTCACCTTTCATGATACAGTCAGGAAAGAAAAATCCACTTGACCTAAATTGCCATGACTGCTGCGGTTACCGTCGAAAACGTCCATAAAGTTTATAGCAAAGTCCCGGTTGTCAATGACTTGTCTTTTACCATTGCACCGGGAGAAATGTTTGGCTTGCTCGGACCCAACGGTGCAGGCAAATCCACCACAATTCGGATGCTCACCACCCTAACCAAACCCAGCAGTGGGAGTATCAAAATTGCCGGATATGATGTCCAACGTCAACCGATCCAGGTGAAGCAATGCATCGGGGTCGTCTTACAACAAGTCAGTGTAGATAACGACCTCACCGTCTGGGAAAATATGGAGTTTCACGGACGATTACATCATATTCCGAACCTGGAACGGCAAGAGAGAATCAAGCAATGGCTGAATTATGTGGAACTAGGCGATCGGCAAGATAGCCTAGTAAAAACCCTATCAGGCGGCATGAAACGGCGGTTACAAATTGCCAGAGCATTGTTACATCAACCGGATATCTTATTTTTAGATGAGCCAACCGTAGGACTCGACCCCCAAACTCGGCGCAGGTTGTGGGAAATTATCAAAGATTTAAACCGCCAGGGGATGACGATGTTGCTCACCACCCATTACATGGATGAGGTGGAATACCTGTGCGATCGCATTGGTATTATGGATGGAGGGAAATTAATTGAACTGGGCACACTCAGCCAGTTTAGAGAAAAACATGGGGAAGGGTTGGTGATGAAACAAATTGGCGATCGGTGGGAATATAAATTTTTCTCAGACATTGCCGCAGCGAACACCTACCTGGAACAACAACCGGATAAAACCGGGTTAATGGTTCGTCCTTCTAACTTAGAAGATATTTTTGTCGAACTCACCGGACGGCAGTTAGACTAATAGACTTCTTGCAAAATTCTAAAAAGCCCCCCTTCTTAAGGGGGGTTGGGGGGATCAACCCGGATTTTTGCAAGAGGTCTAATCGACTCAGAACGTTTAACAGAACAAGTTAAATGTCGAACGAACTCCACAGCGTTTACAATATTTTGTGGTCAGAGGTGTTGGATGCACGGAAATCGTCAATGTCAAGTTTAGCCAGCCAGATTGAAGCCATACTGTACTTAAAAGGGAAACCGCTTGCGATCGCGGAAATTGCCGAATATGCCAACTGCGACAAAGAAACCGCAGAAGAAGCACTCATTCAACTGATTAATGATTATGCTCACCGAGACAGCGCGCTAGAAGTGCTAGAAACCGAAAACGGCTACAGCTTGCAACTGCGAGAGACGTTTCAAGACTTCATGCATCGCTTAATTCCCGCAGAATTAGGAGTCGGTGCCTTGAGAACCTTAGCGGCGATCGCCCTCAAAGGCCCCCTCAGCCAAACCGACCTAGTAGAACTGCGCGGTTCAGGAGCCTATCAGCACGTTCAAGAATTAGTCCAACAAGGGTTTGTCCGCAAACGCCGACAACCAGAAACGCGATCGTTCTCCCTCCAAGTCACCGCCAAATTCCATCAATATTTCCAGTTAGACCAACTACCCAAACAGCTAGAATTACCCTTCCAAAAAGAACAAAATCCCGAAATTGATGAACCCGATGAATTTGATGAAACCCCAGAACAATTCCCGGAAGAATCACCCACTGAATAGAGAGGAAAAACACACTGTGTTGTCATTCTTACTGGTTGAGAGTAAAAAAAAGCCAGTGAAATAGGAGTTTCTAAGCTTGACTCAACGCTTGTAAAAACTCCAGCACAACCCAATCACTGTCTTCCGTACATTGGGTAACCGGGTAATGGTGGATGATGCGGATCCCCTGAGTTTGCAGAAGGCGATCGGTTTCTGCCTCATCCTCCTCCACTCCATCCACCACGAGAATCCCTAACTTACCTTCAGAACCGACCAAAAAATGAGGGTCTTGATTTTTTCGGCCATCCGGAGTCGTCAACCGCGCCGTCGCGTTGGGGTAAAACAGAACCCCAGCGCGATCGAGTGCTTCTGCAATCTTCACCTCTGCCTGCGATCGAAACTGCCAACCATTCCAGAAATGAGAACTGGATTCAGAATTTGAAGAGGCGATCGGGTTTATTCCCGCTTCGGCATTGATTTCATCTTCGTTTAATCCAATCTTATCATCCGGCCTTTTCGCTTTGTAGAAATCAGATTGACAGGAATCAGATTGGCCTAAATTAGCAAATAGTTTTGCACCACTGAGATTAGCTTCACTTAAGCTACCTCCGCTAAGATTCACTCCAATGACTTGAGTGCGATAAAAATTTATTTGATTCCGCCGTAAATACCGCTTCAGAACAGACTGGAGATTACCTTTTTTAACCTTTTCTCCGAATGCTTCCGAGAGTAACTTCCAGAGTTTAGCACCTGCATCCTTGAGATAATCGGGGTCATACCCAGTAGTTTTAGAAATTTCGCGATAAGAGAGACCTTCCCAAGACTGACGAAACACTATCTCTTGAACATGATTGAGGCGTTCATAATCGAGTACCGCTTCTGCGATCGCGAGAGCTTCGTCAACCGTCATGGCTCCAAGTCCCTCAAAAGTCATGGTAATTTAACAATAGGGAGTCCGGCAACCCAATCTTCATGCTGCAACTGCGTCTGCTGCAAGTGGTTATCCACTCTGCGATGCACCACTGAAACAGGATAGCCTCAGAACCCACCGCATTGGATCCGCCACAGGAGCATAAGCCATATAGCCGTATTCACAAGGGATGAGGTACAAATAATGCCCACGATCATTCCCGCCAAAGCGAGAATTCAGCAAAAGCCTGTAGCTCACCAGGATGAACGCCACTGTAGCAACATTTTGAAGTCTGGAACTTGCACTCCCGAGGAGATTCTAGCATAGCTAATACCTTTTTACTACTTTTCTCTTACTTCTCGATTACTTTTTTTTACAGGAAAAGCTGATATAACCTTATTATGTACGCAAAATAAGTCCTCAAATAGGAGGCGGGCGTTTGACAAAAAAGGATGAATTACACATAGCTTACGAGTAAAGCATACTGGTCGATATGGATGACCAATGGGTTTTAATCCGCCAATATGTTTTATTGAATTTGTTGTCTAGTAAAAGTGCATGGGTTTTGCAGTTTTGTCTTAACACGAATTCGATACATTAAGAGTTGAATATATTATTCCCAACAATGATGTTTGTCGAACTATGACTAAATCTGGATTAAATTAGGGCAAAAAATATAGTGGGCTAAAGCTATGGATTTTTTTGAAATTACGCCAGATTTAGAAGGTCGATATGGGAGACACCATCTAATTGACTGGTGGGATCAAGGAAAACTCAAAAATAGTAGGGTGCTAGTTGCCGGATCTGGTGCATTAGGCAACGAAGTGCTGAAAAATTTAGCCCTAGTGGGTGTCGGCAAAATCACCGTGATTGACTTTGATACAGTCTCGATTACCAACCTGACTCGCTCTGTCCTATTTCGGGAGTCGGATGTTGGGTTGCCGAAAGTAGAGGTTGCTCGTCAACACGCACTGGAGATTAACCCAGAAATAAGTGTTGATGCGATTCATGGCGATTTAGAATTCGACCTCGGCATCGGGGATGTTCGGAAACACGACATTATTATCGGTTGCCTAGATAGCGTCAATGCGCGGTGGGCGATTAATCAACTTGCCTATCGTGCCGGTATTCCTTGGATTAATGCTGGCATTGGTGTAGCGGAAGGGGAAGTTAGTTTTTTTGACCCCAAGACCGAAGCGGCTTGTTATGAATGTACCCTTTCTAACCAGATGTGGGAGCGGCGCAACCAGCGATATTCCTGTCAGGGTTTAAAACGGAATCTGCCTGAAGTGGCGATGCCAACCACGGCAACAATTGCTGCGATCGCCGGTGGGATGCAGGTTCATCAGGCACTCTTATATCTGCACGAAAAAGCAGGATTACTCAATCCCGGAGAAAAAATCTTTCTGGCGTTGAATCCCTGGACAGCCTTCAAAGTTCAAATCCAGCGTCAGGAGCATTGTCTGGCTCACGACTTGACAATTAATCCCACCATGAGCATTAACTATGACCCCGACGTAACAGTGCAAGACATTCTTAAACGGATAGAAAGTTCAGGATTTTCTCAACCCGTACTCTGGCTGCGAAACGAAATGATCGGCCAGATAAAATGCCAACAGTGTGGTAACGAGGAATTAGCCTTCGCTCCCCTCCGCCAACTGTCAGAATCCAAGTTAGCTTGTTCCCACTGCGGTAACGAAGCACGAGACTTGGACATCATCAAAAATTTTACCTTAGATAATTCCCATGCAAATATCCCATTAGGAGAGTTATGTCTAGCGAAGAACGAGATTTTGCATTGCGAGACCGACCAAGGTCAAATAGCAATCCAATTTTACCAAACATAGGAGGAAATATGGCGTCTGTATTTATTCGCATGGCTGATGGCACTCGTAAAGCAACCGTTAACCTTCCCGGTACTATGCCCATAGCACAACTGTTGCAAACCGCCCAGAAAAATTGGAACCTTCCCTCTAACACCGGCTATGCAATTCGCCTAGAGCGTACAGGTCTGCAGTTAGATGCCTCAGCCACCCTTGATTCCGTGGAAGTTCAAGAAAATGATGTTTTTGAAGTTTTCCCAATTCTAGAGGCCGGGTAGCGATCTCGACAAACTAAACCTATTTTGATGAGTGCAGCTCACCTACCATAAACCCTCCGTTTACATGAGCAGCGCTCAGTCAAATCTCCAAATCACAACCTGACCTCAGTCCCAGATTCCCCAAGCAGCTATGAGCGTTAGAGAAAAACGACTTCAAAATGAGTTTCAGTCGGTATCCAACTTAGTAAATCAATCCGGTGGTGCCCTAGCAATTGTTTCAACTAGCGGCAATCCACCCTACGAATATGTCATCGAATATCACTGTCGAGGCATAGAAAACTTAACCGGCAACAGCCCGGTGTTTCGCAGCACTCATCAGGTAAAAATTTCCCTAGGTCACAACTACCCCAAGTCAAAACCAGATGCTAAATTTATAACTCCCATATTTCATCCGAATGTCTGGACTAACCTCGATGTATGTCTAGGTTCTTATTGGACCATGTCCGAAACCCTTCCCGAGCTTATTATCAGAATTGGGAAAATCATTCAATATTCAACCGACGTACTGAATTTAGACAGTCCAGCTAATGGAGATGCCAAAAAATGGGCGCAAAACAATATGTCTAGTTTTCCCATTGATACCAACACATTCAAATTTCAAATAGATTGGCAGGACTTACCAGGCAACTTTTCTTTTCAGGATTTATAGGGAGAATTGTCATGTCACAAAAACCGGAATTACCTAATTTGGGAGGCAATAACCCCACAGGTAGCAACAAGACAGATTTTGACCCAAACCAGCCAGTGGTCTGGGTAGATGGCCAGCAAAATCAGCAAATAATCTGGGAAGAAAGCGAGGATGTTTATAAACCGATTCCAAAAAATATCAAAGAATTTAAATCAGAACGCAGTATCCAAGCACTAGACTTCAAGCAGGTTTATATTAAATCTGAGGCTCTTCAAAATCTGAAAACCCATTTACGTTCTAATTTAAAAGTTGAACAAGGAGGAATTCTATTTGGCAATGCTTACCAAGATCCAGTGGATGGCATCTACGTTGAAATTACCGCAGCAGTACCAGCACCAGCCACAATCGGCACAGGGGCACATCTAGAATTTACGTCGGACTCCTGGCTGGGAATTATGGACCATGCCAAACATCAGCATCCCCAAGATAACATTGTCGGTTGGTATCACTCCCATCCTAATCTTGGCGTGTTTATGTCAGGAACAGATATGAACACCCAAGAGGCATTCTTCTCTCATCCTTGGTGCTTATCAATTGTCTGCGACCCTGTAAGAAATAAAACTGGCTATTTCTTAGGTAAAAACGCCACAAAAGTTGAACCAGTTGAATTCGCATATCCTCACACTTTAACATATCAGACTGCACCCCAACAACCGGATCCTGCGCCTGGATCTGTCCGGCAGATTGAACCGCAGCCAATTTCACCCATTCCAGATGATAATCAACAAGAGAAAATATCTGCTAATACAACAACTGGAGTGCAGAAGTTACTCAAGTCGTCTACGTCACCTCTCGTTGCATTCTTTGCCGTAGTAATAGTAGGGGTAGCGTGTCTTTTCCCAATCGGAATATCGCTGATGGGAATATGGTTTCCTACCTCCTATGATAATGCCACGAATATTTTATCAGAAACTTCAATACCATCCGTCAATCCAGCCTACTCTCAAATCCATGCTCACCTAATAAGGATGCAAGCCCAAGACTTTGCCAAGTTTAATAGGCTGAACTTGCTTAAGTATCCAGTCATTGATGCAGGAGAAACCATTGGAAACGGACCAGAAGTTGTGTTGCTCGTCATTATTTTGCCAGATACAATAGAACCCAGTCATCCCATAGAGTTAGAAATCGAAAAATTCGTCCCAGAAAAAGGGCAGGCTATATATGATGACATTGATGATTTGGTCAATTTGATTAAAAATCCTAACGAATTACTTCAAAACAATGAATCCACAGTTCGCACTGATGTTTCTACCCCACCTCTAAGGATTTCGCCTTCCAGTCTACAAGGTGGTGTATTTCTTCCTTTATTTACTTCTCACCCTGCAAGCCCAACCAATTTAAGTAATTCTCAAACAAGAGAAATTCGTGATGTGATTTACATTCCCCGTCACATCATGTACACAGACGGAAAAAACAATCTCCAAAAATTGCAAATCTTTAAACTAATCAACAATGACTGATAATAAAAATAGCGGCGATGACTGGGTTCCAGGATGTTGTTTGGTCATATTAGCAACTCCCATTGCATTATTTTATTTCGGATTTCAGTTTCACTTTTTGTGGTGGATTTTAGGAGCAATAATCTTTTTTATTTTATGGGGAATTACTGCAATTGTTTCATCTCCTGACAACAAAGTTATTAAACCCGGTGAGGATTTATCAAACCTTTCCGAGGAGGTAGCCAATGTACTAACCAATTTGAGTAATGGACAAATCACAGATCAGGTGAGTCAAGAAACATTTAAGCCAGGAGATAAAGCTTACTTGTGTCATGTTCACTACCTTGCATATCACGAGGATAGTTACCAGGACATAGGAAGAAAATGTATGGAGTGTGGAAATAACACTCATATCAAAGAACATACAGTGCCGCAACCCATAGCAAGTACAAACGGTGGGTCTGATAGTTCCTTGAACATTGAGTTTACAGACATTAAATAACCAGAATTATAATGACATGGTTA
>JAABSJ010000171.1 GCA_011390515.1 Oscillatoria sp. | reverse complement strand
TTTTCTTCCTTTATTACGCGATTAATTGTGAGCAGTTTGACTGGCGACAACCTGGGCATGGGCGATGGGTGAGAGGGACCGATTTTGTCTGTAGGGCAGATTTAGGCGTTATCTAACCCGCTGCTATCCCTACTTTTGTTCTGAGGAGATCTACAAGGAATGACGGTTTCAACAGTTTCGGCGAAAGGGCGAGAACAACAAGAGAAGCAGATTGCCCGCTTTATTAAATGGGGTGTGATGGGGTCAGCGGTGGTGCATCTGGCGGCCCTGGCATTGGTGATGCCTCTGATTAATGTAAAATCCGACGGAACCGAGGACCCGATTGAATTTATTGTGTTGGAAGAGTCTACACCGACACCGGAAGAACTGATGCCGGAGTCGGAGGCGATCGCCTCTGCCCCCCCAGAGGAGATCGCCCAACGGAAAACAACAGAATCTCCCACGCCAGAACCGATTCAGGAACTGACGCCAGAACCGGAGGCAATAGAATCTCCCGCTCCAGAACCCCTTCAGGAACTGATGCCGGAATCCCAGGCAATAGAATCTCCCACTCCAGAACCCATTGAGGAACTGATGCCGGAACCGGAGGTGCTCGAATCTGCCACCCCGGAACCCACTCTGGAACCCGAACCCCTAGATGGATGGCAGGAAACCCCAGTCACCGAAGTACCCGAAGCGATCGCAACCCCAAGTTCGGATTTGCAGGCAGAACCGTTATCCCCACAGAGGCCCCCAGAACCTGCCATAGACC
This sequence comes from Oscillatoria sp., assembly GCA_011390515.1. Lineage (GTDB taxonomy): Bacteria > Cyanobacteriota > Cyanobacteriia > Cyanobacteriales > Laspinemataceae > Laspinema. Next base: position 12,171 of record JAABSJ010000171.1, on the reverse strand, counting down.
CGGCCCCCCTGCCGCCCCAGGAGATGTCTCCCTTCACGAATTCTTCCCCTTTGGACCCTGGGCATAATTCCAGAATTGCTCATTCTCAGGACATCCCACAGGATTCGATGGTGAGGGAAACCGTTACTCCAGAACGGCTGCCGGAGGTCCCCGATGTGAAGATTGTTGATGAAACGCGGGGACTGCCTTCGCCGGTTAGATATGAATCGCCGTTCAATCCCGGGGTGATTGTCACGGAGGAATCCGAAGACCCCTTTCCATCCAATCTCGATCGCCTCTCGGAACCCTGGAACGAAACTGCGGGGACTCCCGAGGAAAACGCGGTTGAGACGGATTCCACCCTAGGCGAGACTAGAGATGTGGGAAATCAGTCGGGACCTTCGGAGATCGCCTGTCGTCGTTGCGATCCGCCCCCCTATCCTCAAATTGCCCTCAATGAAGGATTGGAAGGAACGGTGATTCTGATCGCCGATATTGCCCCGGATGGGACGGTGATTTCAGCGGAAATTCAGCAGCCCAGCGGTTATGATATCCTCGATGATGCGGCTAAAGAGCAAGTCAAAACCTGGAAATTCGACCCTTCAGAACAGGGTCAACAGGGGCTGGTGATTCCAGTCCTGTTTGCACTTTAAGCTGTTATGTTGCCCAGAACAGAGGAACAGGAATGATGGAGAGTGGAAATTGGCAGGAGTGGGTGACGGTTTGGGGTTATTTGGGCTTTACCCTGTTCATTATGGGCTGTATATGGGTGGCGGGGAAACGATAAGCGATCGCCTCGGTGGAAATCCCTGATCGGCGGATTTGAAAAAATCGCAAAAGTCTCTACCCAGAGTGGGGTAGACAATGCCAGAATTGAAGTTAGAGACTGGCTTACTCATTCGACCCTATTCTGGAATGAAACACCATCACGAAGCCCTCGACGGCAGCGAAGGGCGATCGCATCAACTTCTGGCAGCCCTGCCCGTGGGGGTGGCCCTGATTAACCCCGAGGGCAACCTCGCTTATACGAATGATTATTTCCAGCAGTTGCTGGGGGCAGAGATTGGGTCTGGGGAGGACAACCCAGGACCCAGGATGGCTTCCTGGGGAGGTCCTCACCCTTGGCGGCGATCGCTCTTAGGAGAACCCCTGACCATTGAGACCCTCCACCGGAATCGCGAGGGTCAGCAAATTGCCCTAGAATTGCGATCGGTGCCGGTTCGGGATGAGAGTGGCGCAATTACCGGCGCACTGATGACGGTGGCTCAGATTGGCGATCGCCTCGACACAGTGGACGAGGGACCTGACCCGGACTCCCTTGCGGAGGTAGGGACTACGGCACCGGATCAACTCAGTTGTAATAATTTTTGTACAACGGTTCTGGAACATCCCGACACTTTTATTTATTGTGCCAAAGTCTCTAGCCGTCGCCCTTGGCAGTATCAATACTGTTCTCCCAGTGCCGAAGCAATTTTTGGTTATACATCCACCGAGTTTTTAACCCAACCGGGTTTATGGTTGTCACACATTGACCCCAAAGAGAGAGCAGCAACCGTTCAACCGGCCTTAGCACAACTCAAGGGCGGTGACAAACTCACATTGGAGTATCGATTTCAGCATAAAAATGGCAGTTGGCGCTGGATTTCCCAGACCTTCACGGTGCAACCCGAGGCAACGACTGATGCCTGGGGGGTGACGGGAATTGCTTTAGATATTACCGAACGCAAACAGGCCGAGAAAGCCCTCCAGGAAAGTAAACAGCGTTATGCGGCACTAGCTCAAGCTTCACCTGTCGGCATTTTTCGCACGGATCTCCAGGGTAATTGCCTCTATGGGAATGAGCGCAGTTTTGAAATGATTGGCTTATCCAAGGCCGACTCAATGGGACGGGGGTGGATGAGCACATTACACCCACAGGACCGCGATCGCACCCTATCAGCTTGGTTGAATTTTGTCCAACAGGGGATTCCCTTTAATTGTGAGTACCGCTTTCTACGCCCCGATGGGACCGTCGTTTGGGTCGTCGGACAAGCGGGGATTGAAAAAGATGCAGAAGGCAATCCTGTGGGATATGTCGGCACAATTACGGATATCACGGAACGCAAACGAGTTCAAGCGGCCCTGCAAGTGTCAGAGGAACGACTCAAAGCCTTCTTGGAAAACGCCTCAGTGATGATTTCCAGTGTCCGGGTTGATCGAAACCGCACTTGGGAGTATGAGTATATCTCTCCCGGGGCTGCTGCCTTGGTGGGATTCACAGCGTCAGAACTGTTAGCAGAACGGGACCTCTGGCTATCGCGGTTGCCGAGGGAGGATTTAGATGCCGTTGTGGTTAATTTAAAACGGGTTTTGGTGGAAAGGGCGATCGAAGTCGAATATCGGTTTCGGCATAAAAATGGCGAGTTGCGATGGTTATTACAAACCCTAATTTCCCGATGGGATGAAGCGGCAAACTGCTGGATGATTACCGCCGTCACTCAGGACATTACCGAACGCAAACAAGCAGAACAAGTGCTGGCGGATTATAATCGCACCTTGGAAATGCAAGTGCGCGATCGCACTGCTGAACTGGCGCAAATCAATCACCGCTTAGAGCAAGAAATCTGCGATCGTCAGGAGATTGAAGCCTCCTTGCGAAAGAGCGAACAGACGTTATCTGCCATTTTGGAAAACGTTGAAGCCTGCATTTACATCAAAAACTTAACCAGTCAATATATTTATATGAATCGCGTCGGAGTCGAATGGCTGGGCGGGGTTAAATCCGAAGTGATCGGCTTCGATGATTTTAAGTTTTTCTCCCCAGAAATGGCCCAGTTCATCCAAGATAAAGACCGCAAAGTGATAGAAACTGGCACAATTATCCAGTCTTATGATATTGGGTTGGTTCAACATACCAACAAATTGCACCATTATTTAACCATCAAAGTTCCCCTCAAAAATCCCGATGGCAGCATCTATGCCATCTGTGGAATTTCCACGGATATTACGGAACTCAAACAAACTGAAAAGGCGCTGCGTTTAAGCGAAGAAAGGATTCAAGCCCTTTTAAATGCCATTCCTGATATGATGTTCCGGCAACGGGTTGATGGCACCTATCTGGATGTCCAGTCTCAAAAGCCGATTTTCAATCTCCCCCCGAAAGCGCTAATTGGGAGCAATTTGCGCGATTTTCCCATGCCTGAATCTATCAAAACGAATTTGTTTGAGCGGTTCCAACAGGCGGTGCAAACCGGAACCTTGCAAACTTATGAACATGAACTGGAACAAGAGGATGGGGTACATAGCTACGAAGCGCGCATTGTCAAAAGCGGGGTAGACGAAGTGGTTTGTATCGTCCGGGATGTCACGGAACGCCAGCGTGCAGAAGCGGCTTTACATGAAAGCGAAGAACGGTATCGCTCAGTCATTGCCGCGATGGCGGAGGGGATTGTCTTACAGGAAGCCAGCGGAGAAATTCGCGCTTGCAATGCCAGCGCCGAACGGATTCTCGGGTTATCTCAAGAACAAATGATGGGAAAAACTTCCCTAGACCCCGGCTGGCGAGCGATTCGGGAAGATGGGTCTGCGTTTCCGGGACCTGAACATCCGGCAATGGTGACCCTAGCCACCGGGGAACCTTGTGCGAATGTGATCATGGGGGTGCATAAACCCGATGGCAGCTTAACTTGGATTTCTATCAACTCCCAACCGTTATTTCACCGAGGGTCAGACCGTCTAACGGCGGTGGTGACCTCGTTTTCTGACATTACCGATCGCTTTGAGGGGCAAAAAGCCCTGGGCGAAAGTGAGGCCCGTTATCGGGCGATTTTAGAGGACCAAACTGAGCTGATTGTGCGATTTCGGCCCGATGGCATGGTTACCTTTGTGAATGAAGCGTTTTGCCGATTTTTTGGGGTGACCCGAGAGGAGGCGATCGCCCATCACTATGAACCGGCGATCGTCGCAGAGGACCGGGAATCCGTCGCCCAGTGTCTGGATGAAATCTCACCGCACAATCCGGTGGTCACCTTTGAAAATCGGGCGATCGCCCGGGGAGAACTGCGCTGGACTCAGTGGGTGACTCGCGGCATCTTTGATGAATCTGGGCGGATTCTGGAATATCAAGCGGTGGGACGGGATATCAGCGATCGCAAACAAATCGAAGAGGCGTTAAGCACCAGTCAGCATTTTCTCCAAAAAGTCGCCGATGCCATTCCCCATATTTTATATTTGCGCGACCTTTCTACCAACACCAGCCTTTATCTCAATCACCAATCCCTCTATATTTTAGGCTACTCTCCTGCTGAACTGGGGGATACCAACCCGGAATGGTCTCTCGAACGTTATCATCCCGAGGCTCACTCTCTCTTCTCCCAAGGAACTGCTCGATTTCTCTCCCTTCAGGATAGTGACGTCCTGTCTACGGAATACCGATTTCGGCACAAAAATGGCGACTGGCGTTGGTTGAATGCCCGAGAAGTGGTTTTTTCCCGGGATCCCCAGGGAACACCCACTCACATCCTCGGTTCCGTTGAGGATATTACCGCACGTAAATTGGCGGAAACCGAACTCGAACGGGCCAAAGATGCGGCAGAAGCAGCTAACCGTGCTAAAAGTGCCTTCCTCGCCAATATGAGTCATGAATTAAGAACTCCCCTCACGGCTATTTTAGGCTTTTCACAACTGCTCAGTGCTGCCGCGAATCTTACCCGAGAACAGCAAGAACATCTCAATATCGTTCGCAAAAGTGGGGAACATCTCCTCGATCTGATTGAACGGGTACTTGACCTCTCCAAAATAGAGGCGGGGACGATGACCCTCAGTGAAAATGATTTTGACCTGTACAGGTTATTAATCGATGTCCAGAATATGTTCTCTTTAAAAGCCAAAGAAAAGGGGTTGTCTCTCACGATAGATTCCGATTCCAATGTTCCTGATTATATTAGAACCGATGAAGTTAAATTGCGTCAAATTTTGATTAACTTGCTAGGAAATGCGATTAAATTTACCCAGGAGGGTCAGGTGTCTTTACGAGTCACAAGCGTGGCTCAAGAGTCGGAAAGCGGCTTGGGTACTACAGTTAAGGATGAATTGAGAATTTGCTTTAAAGTTTCGGATACGGGAATCGGCATAGAACCCAGGTACTTTGAACATCTTTTTAAACCGTTTGTTCAAACTTCATCGGGGATGTATTGCCAAGAAGGAACAGGATTGGGATTAAATATTAGCGCTCAGTTTATCCGATTAATGGGGGGCAATATTTCCGTCAAAAGCGGTGGCAAATCCTATACGGAAGGAGAACAATTTTCTGGAATGCTCAGGGAATCATCCTCGAATTTTAGGCCAGGTACAACCTTTAAATTTGAGATTCCTGTCCGGAGCGTAACTAGGAGTGAAACTCAGGGGATTAATCCCCCTCCCCAGGTTCGAGCGATTCCGCCGGAACAACAGAGTTATCGGATGATTGTGGTGGATGATCACGAGCATAACAACCAACTATTAATGGAAATTCTCCAACCTTTTGGCTTTGCCGTCAAACGGGCCTTTAACGGTGCAGAAGTCCTGGAAATATGGCAGCAGTTTTTACCCCATTTAATTTGGATGGATATGCGAATGCCTAAAATAGATGGGTATGAAGCGACCCGTCGGATTAAAGCCTATTGTCGGAATCATCCGGAAATTCAGGTTCCAGCGATTGTCGCCATTACGGCGAGTGGGTGGCATTTTGATAAATCAGAAATTTTGGCGGCAGGGTGTGATGGGTTGATTCGCAAACCTTTTCGAGATGTAGATATTTTTGAGGCGATCGCCACTCATTTAGGGCTATCTTTAATTGACCCTCATAAAACCCCAGAGTCTGCGGTCCACCAAGAGGAACCCATAGCACTGAAACCATCGGACCTTGCTCATATTCCTCGGGAATACCTGGACAGCTTATGGGATGGTTTAGTCCAAGGGGATTTAGAAATGATTGCCGAGGCAATCAAACAAGTCGGTTTACAAGACCCCGCTTTAGCCGATGCTCTCCAATATTTAGCCAATCAGTATCAATTTGAAAAATTACTAGCGGTGATTTCAATTTAAAGTCACTGTCAGCTTTTTTTGCTATAATTATCGGGGAAATTATACTTCATGCAAAATTTTTGAAAGCCCCCATTAAATAAACATTTATTGCTCTGGCCTCCCCCTAGGGAAGGGGGAGGGGAGGGGGTTCAATCCTTTTTTTGCAAAAGGTCTATTATATAGAATCATCTTTTAAGGACCCTGATTATGGTAGATTAAGCCTGATTGCGGGGGATTTAGTAATCAGTTAATATATCGTTTAACAACAACTCTTTAGCCCCAATTGAATTGAGGAATACCTTCTTGAATCAATCCATTGAACCTGAAAAAACCGGGCACGGGATATTAAGGGGTTTATGGGTAGACTTTTTGGGAAAAAAGCGGTAAAGTACAATTAGGGTTGGCAATGCCCGGAAAAAAATCCACTTCTGCTGAGATAGCGCCACGGTTGCTGCATCGGCAAAACAGGGGCGATCGCCTCCTTCAACCTCCAACCCTGACTAGGTTTAATCATTCCATCCTCCTGGCGATGGGGAGCATCGGAACTTCGTGGGGTGAATGGAATGCATCTGGAATCGGACAATCCGCCCAATATCCCCTCTAGCCTAAAATATAGGATAGGGGTACCGTATTAGATAGATAGGACAAGAAACCATCTGGGCCTAATTTGTTACGGATTAGCAGAATGTTGTGAAGGAAGAAAGCCGGTTTGTCTGACCGTGATTGAAGCGGCGTCGTAGAGATTTTGCGTAGAGCATTGGAGATTCAAAGAAAGGAATGGAAGAGTCAGGGGTAAAAAGCTTGATTGATTTTTCAAGCCCAAGAATCTGCTATTATTAAAGGGAAAGGAAAATTAAGTCTTGATTTGTTGATGAAGCAATGTTGGATTTATTCAATTTTAAATCCCTCCACCCCACCCCGGGGAAGCAGGAGAGGCTCGGGTTTTGAAACAGATGGGCAGGAGAGAAAATTAAAAGAAACTGGTTAGACCTAACACCTCGGGCAAATTCAGGAGAGTAGTCCTTATTCTCAAAAGACAGGAGTGACGCAATCAATGATGAATCAGCGGTCCGCATCAAACCCGAAAGCTAATGTATTAGTCGTTGACGATACCCCCGTCAACCTGTTACTTTTGAACCAAATACTCTGCCGACACAATTATAAAATTAGAGTCGCTCCCAATGGAAGAATGGCGTTAAAATCCGTTCTAGCCAATCCACCGGATTTGATTTTATTAGATATTAAAATGCCGGACATGGACGGGTATGAAGTGTGTCGTCAACTTAAATCAGACCCGGAAACCGAGGAGATTCCTGTTATTTTTATCAGCGCATTAGATGGGGCAATTGATAAAGTAACAGCCTTTAATTTAGGGGGAGTAGACTATATCACCAAACCCTTTGAGCCGGTGGAAGTTTTGGCCCGCATTGAACATCAATTGCGCCTGCGCGAATTGATGGTAGAACTCAAGTCTCAAAATGCTCAGTTGCAACTCCTCTTAACCACCACCCAAGCCATTAACGACGCAGTGGATATAGACTCGGCCTTAGCCATTATTTTAGAAAAAGTTTGTCAAACCCTGGGCTGGGACTTTGGGGAAGCCTGGATGCCGAATGATTCAGCCACTGAACTGATATATGGGCAGGCGTGGTATGGGAATGATGCCAAACTGGCAGAATTTCATGACTACAGCAAAACCGAGGATGTTTTTCACTGTCGGGGATTTGCCGCCCGAATTTGGCAGGAGCAAGATTTAAAATGGATTGCTGATGCATCTCAGGAAGAATCTGAGATGTTTTCTCGCGCCGATATCGCCGCAACGGCTGGCCTTAAAGGAATGCTTGGTATTCCTATTTTGCTTCAGGATAGTACGACGGGGGGTCACTCGGAAGTGTTAGCGGTTTTGGTGTTTTTTCAAAAAGCTGAAATGCAACCGGACCGCAGATCGCTGGAATTGCTCAAAGCCGTTGCTAGTCAGTTAGGCTCAATGATTCAGCGTAAAAAAACCGAAGCTGCTTTAAAAAAAGCTAATTTAGAATTAGAACGGCTGGCTAATTTAGATAGTTTAACCCAAGTCGCCAATCGCCGTCGCTTTGATGAATATCTCGAACTCGAATGGAATCGCGCACACCGGGAAAAACACCCCCTTTCCTTGATTTTATTTGACCTAGATTATTTTAAAGCCTATAACGATTACTATGGACATCAAGCGGGCGATCGCTGTTTGCAACAAGTCGCCCGATCCGCAGGCAGTGCAGTCACCCGTAAGACCGATTTACTCGCTCGTTATGGGGGAGAAGAATTTGTGATAATTTTACCCAATACCACGGGTTCCGGGGCGCTTAAAGTGGCCGAAACCATTCGCGATCGCCTCAAACAGTTGCAAATCCCTCACTTGGATTCCCAAGTCAGTCCTTGGGTCACCGTCAGTCTGGGAGTCGCTACCCTGATCCCCACGGAACAAGAGCAACCCGAATCGTTAATTGCTGCTGCGGATGCCGCCCTCTATGAGGCCAAATCTCAAGGCCGAGATCGGGCCATCCTCAAACAACTTCCCCTAGACCCTTGACCCCTGAATCGGCCTTCCCCGGGCATTTTTCCAGCTAATCCCTCTCAGTTGGCGCAAATTGCGATACAGTAGTTCTGGGGCCTCACCCGTTCGCGGGTTAACCCCCCCTTCCCGACTAAGGCCGCATCGATTCGTCGTTTTTATATAAAATCCTATACAAAAAATGAGTGAGCAACGCGAAACTGATTCCCCCAAACCCGATTCCCATCCATCCCCCGAACCGACGGAGAATCTCACGCCGGACTCACCCGAATCGGCAGAATCAGCCCAACAATCCTGGACCGATCGCCTCTCTGGACTCTGGCTGAAGGCCACAGACCGGCTCAAACAACTCTCCCTAGGCGATCGCCTCCCCCAATATTTCCAAGATTGGTTCAGCGTCAGTGATGAACGAGTCGCGGAAATTTTGACCGCAGTTCGCGCCCAATTGCCCACCACCGAGGCCCTATTAATTGGCAAACCCCAAGCGGGCAAAAGTTCCATCGTCCGGGGACTCACCGGAGTTTCAGCCGAAATTGTCGGCCAAGGATTTCGGCCCCACACCCAACATACCGAACGCTATGCCTACCCCTCCAGTGAGTTGCCATTACTGATTTTTACCGATACTGTCGGACTCGGGGATGCCAACCAAGATACGGAGGCGATCGTCCAAGAATTAGTCGGGGATTTGCAACAAGAAACGGGTCGGGCCAAAATCCTGATTCTCACGGTAAAAATCAACGATTTTGCCACGGATTCCCTGCGCCAAATTGCCCAACAGTTACGCACAGCCTCTCCTCACATCCCTTGTTTACTGGCGGTAACCTGTTTGCATGAAGTCTATCCCCCCAATACCGAAGATCATCCCCCCTATCCCCCGGATTATCCCGAGGTGAATCGGGCGTTTGAGTCGATTAAAGCGGGATTTGCCGAGATTTGCGATCGCGCCATTGCCCTGGATTTTACCCTCGAAGAAGATGGCTATACTCCCGTCTTTTATGGCTTAGATGCCCTCAGCGATGCCTTGGCCGACCTCCTCCCAGAAGCCGAATCCAGCGCCATTTATCAACTGTTAGACCAAGGAGCAGGGGAGAAAATCGGCACGTTGTATCGCGATGTCGCCCGACGGTATATTTTAGCCTTTTCTATCATGGCCGCCACCCTCGCTGCCGTTCCCCTGCCCTTTGCCACCATGCCGGTCCTGACTGCCTTACAAGTCTCAATGGTGGGATTGTTAGGGCGACTCTATGGACAGACTCTCACGCCATCCCAAGCGGGAGGCGTCGTCAGTGCGATCGCAGGTGGATTTGTCGCCCAGGCAGTCGGGCGGGAATTAGTCAAATTTGTGCCCATTTTCGGCAGTGCGATCGCCGCCTCCTGGGCCGCTGCCTATACTTGGGCCCTCGGTGAAGGAGCTTGTGTGTATTTCGGGGATTTAATGGGCGGTAAAAAACCCGACCCCGACAAAATTCAATCCGCCATGCAAGATGCCTTTGCTTCCGCTAAAGAACGGTTTAAAGGCATTAACCGTTAAGGTTTTGGGGGGAAATATATAGCGAGCAAGATGCAAAACCTACGACATAGCTTCGCTTACCGCACTCCCCAGATCTATCTGTACCTCTTTAACCCGCGCTTCTGGGGATGGGAACGCAAAAAACACCCTTTCTTTTTTAAGAAAATACTCCGCCCTGTCAAATTATCCCCAATTAAACTAACAGGTTTCGAGTTTTTATAGCGTTCTCAATCCCTCTGTGCGACTCTAACTCATTAGAGCCAAAAACGCACCCGGTTAACCCATCAAGGAAGGGGAATAAAATCATAACCCAATCCTGAGCGACTTCCCGATTCAACTTTAACCAATTGTGTCGCTTGATTGCGATCGCCAGAAGGCAAAAACCGAATAGTTCCGCTACCCCCCTGAGTCAAAAAGCCCGGTTCTGATAACACCTTTTGCACTCCCTGACGGGTAGAATCTACAGAAATCCCAGCAATCAAAACCTTAGCCGCGTCATAAGCCATCGTAGTGCGCCAGTTAATACTACCACCCCATAGCTGAGTCGCCGCCACCGGAAACGCCGAATTAGCGGAGTTGAGAATATGCCAGGGAATCGCCACCACCATGCCTTCACTATCGGAACCCACCTGGAGAATTTCAGGTCTGTAGAGACTATCTCCTCCCAACACAGGTAAAGTTTTCGCATTGACACGCATCACCTGTAAAGCCTCACTTATAGTTTCGGTATTCGCTAATAAGACGATCGCCTCTGCACCCTGTTGCGTCGCTGATTCTACCGCATTAAAACTATTAAAATTAGCCTCACTCAGATTAACCTGAGCCACCACAGTGCCGCCATCTCCATATAAAGCCGTCGTAAACTCATCTTTCAGAGAACGACTATAACCACTATTCTCATTATAAAAAATCGCCGCCTGGTTCAGATTCAGACTATCTACCATATACTTTGCCAGGGTATTAGCCGTAAAGCGATCGCTAGGAACCGTCCGAAAAATGAAATCCCCCGCCCTAGATAACTGCATCGAGGTACTCGTGGGAGAAATTGCCACCAATTGACCCTGTTCATAAACCGAGGATGCCGCCACAGTCACATCACTGCCAAAATGTCCCACCACCCCCAAAACCTCGTCATCCGCCACCAGAGACTCAGCCACTTGTTCCGCCTGATTCGGGTTGTTGGCATCATCAGCAATCACCACCCGCAAGGGAATCCCGTTAATACCGCCCCCTTGGTTCACTTCATTTTGAGCCTGCGCCACTCCCCGCAGAATTTCCTGGGCGGAATTTTCTGCCGTAGTGATGGGAACAGAAACCGCGATTGTATAAGACCTTCCCCCGCCAATTCGGGCATTATTCAGATAAATTAAGGCTTCCGGATCATTGCGATTTTGCTGTAGGGAGGCTTCCAACTCAGAAACCGCCCTGAAATAATTTCCCTCAGCCAAAGCCTCTACTCCCTGCTGCTTGGCGGGGGAAGTTGTGCTAGAAAGTAGTAACTGTTCCCCACCACTGATCGCCATAGATCCGGAGTCATTCCTAGCCCTTGGGGCACTCACCGAGGGTCTAAGGTCTGCCCCTGTTCGGGATTGCCACTGGCTAAAGGCAAAATAACCGACGGCGACTAATCCTCCGGTCAGCAGTAAGGCTACAATCAGAATGACTGTTTCGTTCTTTTGAGACATTCTCAAATCTCCAATACCGTTTTTCTTTGTCGGTCCCCATCTATGGTTTTACTATAACCTGAACAGGCGATATAACCTGCTTAATTTTTTATGAAAATTCCAGACTTTCGATCTGACAGACTGACCCATTCCGAATCAACCTAACTCAACTGAAACAGGTTTTCTAAACCTAGCCCTGTCAAGGTTGATTTGTAGGGGCGCTTCGGGAAGCGCCTCTACATTCCATCACTCTTTGGGGTCATTGAATTTATCTTAGGGACAGGCGCTTCTCGAAGCGCGGCTACATGACATCACTTTTTTGGGTTAGGGATTTCCATAAAAAAACTTCTGCATTAGAAGTTTTGCAGAATTGGAAAAGCCCCCCTTCTTAAGGGGGGTTGGGGGGATCTCTGATAGAAGATTTT
>JAABSJ010000170.1 GCA_011390515.1 Oscillatoria sp. | reverse complement strand
CTACCCTTTGAAGACAACACCTTTGATGTCGTCCTCGCCGTCGAATGTATCTTCCATTTTCCCAGTCGAGAGACCTTCTTTCAAGAAGCACACCGAGTCTTAAAACCCGGAGGACACCTCGCCATTTGCGATTTTGTCCCCCTAAAAATCAGCCTCCCCCTCATGCAATTTCTGGATAAATTTTTGCAATCATCAGTCCAGAAAACCTACGGATTAGTCCAGAGTAACTTCTCCTTATCCACCTATCAAACCCTCGCCCAAACCACCGGATTTATCCCCAGAATCACAGAAGATATCACCCGCAATACCCTACCAACTTATCCCCTAGTTCGCCAACTCTGCCGCCAAAATGGAGCAGCCGAAACCGCCAAAATTACCGCCGGTGCAGAGTTAGTCAGCAAATTAGGAATTACCCGCTATTTAATTCTTTCCTTTGAGGCCATTGACCCCTAAACGAGTTCTCATCTGTACAAATCGCACCTGCCGCAAACAAGGTTCCCAAAAAGTCCTCGCGGCCTTTCAATCCTTACCCGTTGCTGATGCCACCATTGAAAGTAGTAGCTGCTTAGGACAATGCGGCAATGGACCAATGGTGCTCATCCTCCCCGAAGAAACCTGGTATTCCCAGGTGCAACCGGGTGAAGTGAAAACCGTAGTCGAAAGACATCTCCAAGGCGGCATTCCGGTTAAGGGAATGCTATACCCCAAGTTTCACCCTCATTAAGGGAAAAATACTGATTGGTCATTTGTCCATTGTCATTTGGATTGTGGAGCAAGGACTAAGGACCAATGACCAATGGACCAAACCATCGCCCCTCAGCAACCCACCAAAGAAACCGGATTTCTATGAACCCTTGGATTGGGTGACAGAGATTTGGGTAAGAAACCCGGTTTCTGAAGCCCCAAGCAATCAAGCAAAGAAACCGGGTAAGAAACCGGGTTTCTTGGTTGGGTAACAGAGATTTGGTGTCAATTACCCGGTTTCTGAATTAAGTTTACCGCTGATGCTATAGCGGTTCCCGGACTGATGAGGTACTTTTCAAAGCCCCTCTCCCGTTCTGGGAGAGGGGTTTGGGGTGAGGGATGTACCTTATGGACATGAGAAAGGCTATATAATCAAATAATCATATCTATAACGATCGCTAACTAAGATGTCGCCTGCTAAAGAAATCTCAATTTCCTTACCAACATCCCTAGTACAATTTATTGAAAACTATAAAACCGCCAAAGGATGTCAATCCCCTTCCCAAGTGATTGAACTAGCTTTAGAATTATTGAGAAATCAAGAACTAGAATCCGCTTACAGAGAAGCCTCTAGTGAAATTGATTCCGCTTGGGATATTACAATTGCCGATGGATTAACCGATGAAACGTGGTGAAATTTACTATGCTAATCTCAGTCCGGCGGTTGGATCGGAAATGGACAAACGCCGTCCCGTGCTTATAGTAAGTAACGATGCAAATAACCGCGCAGCGGATACAGTGACAATTCTACCCATTACCTCTAATGTGACTCGCGTTTACCCTTTTGAAGTGTTAATCAATCCAGAAGATAGCGGTTTATCCAAGCCTTCCAAGGTGCAAGCGCAGCAGGTGCGAACTATTTCTAAACAAAGGATCGGTGGGGATGCAGTGGGTTTTTTGAGTCAGGAAGTTATGCAAATAGTAGAGACTGCCCTCAAACTCCACTTAAAGCTAGATTAAATTTCCTCACGATCGCCATTGATTCATTCACCTTTATTTGTGGTTAAAAAAGCGCGATTCCCGTCTCGGGATCCGTTGCGCGGAATCGCCCCTCAGCAAGCAAAGTAAGTAAAGCAAGCCGGTTAGAAACCGGGTTTTTTGGTTGGGTGACAGACATTTGGTGAAGAAACCCAGTTTCTGGGATTTTTCTAACCCTCAACAACTACCAACTCTACCCCGCAGCGAGTTGCGGCTTCTGCCAATCGGCGATCGAGTGTTGCCATTGGCAATTTTAATCGGATGGCTAACTCTAAATAGGCCGAATCATAAGCGGCTAAACCTTCTTTTCGCCCCAGAGGGAATATTGAAGAGAATGCCTTGCTATCCGTTGCTTCGTCAACGTTAATTAACAGAGATTGTAACAATGCGATCGCTAATTGTGATTGCTCCTGAGTCATCCGGTTGCGTCGTTCTGCCACCAGTAGAGTATTCGCCACTTCTAGAGACCAAATTGCAGGTACATACGCCTCACCATCCGGCATCATGGCTAGTATAGCATTGGCATAATCGTTATTTTCATCGACTAAGCACCAACTAATTGCGACAGAACAATCTAATACAAACTGCATTATTAAAATCTCCGCCCTTCATCAATCATTTCTCGAATAGAAGTTGGTGGAAGGGCCACTTCTTGCTGCAATTTTCGCATTTGCTCAATGGCTTGTTGAATTGATTCTTTAGTGGTCAACTTGCCCCAGGCATTATACTTGGGGTTCGTTTCTTCAGATAATAAGGGCTGTACTACTAAGACGACTTCAACCGCAGTATCTTTAAAATTAGCTGGCATCTGAATTTTGAGAACTCCATCGGTTCCTACATGAGAATTTAGCTTAATTGTTTCCATCTGTTTCGCTCCCAAAAGCCATCTTCTATTTTACATGAAATTAGTCTAACCTTACCCGTATCTTGAGAATTTATGTTAATTTAACAGCAATTGGATAGATGCGGGGAAAGGGAAGCATCCCGGTGGGAATCACGCACCGCATCAACCCAGTAAAGAAACCTGGTTTCTATCAGCCCTTTGGTTGGGTGACAGAGATTTGGTTAAGAAACTCGGTTTCTGAAGACCCTCAGCAACCAACCCAAAAACGGGCGATCGCTTTCAATTACAAGATAGTTAAATAAGTGTCCATTGAGGTTTCGGGTAGGAGTTTTAATTGCTGATTTTTCAAATCTAGTTCAATTCCTAATGCTTCGAGAGGAAGAACTCCTAAGAGGGGATCGCGTCCTCCCGGTAATTCTAAGCATTCAAACGTTCCTTCTCGACCCAATAGGGAAATACTAGCGTCTCGGAAAACTCTCGCCTTACTGAATCCGTTAGCGGTCGCTACATCAACTTCTTTCAGTAATTCTAAACCTAATTGGGCGATCGCATTTGAAGGAAGGCATAATGTGGTGGCCCCTGTGTCCACAAGAACATGATCTAAAGTTAGCGATCGCACTTGTTCCACTGGAATCAAACCTCGCTGCGCTGCACCTGCATCGATCCGGTTCGTTATTGTTAAAGTCGTGATAATTTTGCCCATTAGCTTTTCTGTTGGGGTTGGCATGATTGTACCTCCTGCTACTCTACCTCAATTATGACTAATTTTTGAGCAGAGGTGCGATTGTCGAAGGGATTGAGTCCCATGATCCCCTGAAATTCAGAAACCGGGTTTTTGCTACCGATGGAACAGCGATCGCCCCTCAGCAACTCAGCAAAGAAACCGGGTTTCTATCAGCCCAAATCTCTGGAGGCAAAGGTTCATTAAAGTCCTCTGGAACGATAAATTTTCCTCGATCTAGCCCTAAACTGGCTCGCCGATTGGATGAGGGACGAATCGAAATCAACTTAGCGATCGCCACTCCTTGATTTAAAATAATAATTTCTTCTCCAAGTTCTACACGAGATAATAACTCGGAGAGTTTTTTTTGGAAGTCGTTGGGTAAGTTTTCAATCTGGAGTGTAGTCATTGGTCAATTGTCAATTGTCATTTGTCATTGGTCGGTTGTCATTGGTCAATTGTCATTGGTCATTTGTCAATTGTTGTGGACCCAAACTCCCCAGGTATTGTTGGTCCTCAGTCTTCAAAAATCCCAAGGACCAACAACCAATGACCAATGACCAATGACCAATGACCAACAACCAATGACCAATGACCATTGACCAATGACTACCCCAAATATCCTCGGGTGACAAAGGGGATATCCACAACCTCTCCAGTCACCTCACCCACTTGCACCTGCAACCCTGCACCTCCGGCTTTCGTGCGAATGTAGGCTAATCCAAAAGGGCCTTCAGGACTGTCGGTGTAACTGGTGAGGGTCCCAACTTTCTCCTCCCCCATCGTCACCACTGTTCCAGGGGATGCGGGTGCATTGAGTTTTACCCCCCAGAGTTGCACTTTGACGCCTTTGTAAGTATTCAACCGGGCGATGGTTTCTTGTCCGATGTAGCAACCTTTATCAAACGCGATATTGTGCCATAATCCCGCTTCTAAGGGGTTGTAATCCTCCGTCAGTTCGCAGTCGGGTGCAGGACGTCCTTGCTGAATTCGCAGTTGTTCCCACCCCTGGGTTCCCAAGGGAACGGCACCGCCATCGGTGAGGGTTTTCCATAGGGATGCGGCATCATGGCGATCGCAAATCAGGGTATAACCGGGTAGGGCCAATCCACTCCCCACCGCAACTCGCACCTGAATCTCGCCTAGGGTCAGGAGTTCATGACTGGCATGGGGCCAGTCGCCTGCCACGCCCCAGGGTGCTAACAGGGCCAAACTCCCCGGACCGATTAAACTAAACGTCGCCATCGAGTCAGTGATATCCTGCAACTCCACGCGATCGGCAGGGAACAGATAGCGATCGAGCCATTCAATAATTCTCTGACGCCGACTGGGGGAGACCAGCAACAGGGTGGTATCCTCCGTCATATAAGCCGTTGCCAAATCGATGGTCCTTGCCGTAGAGGTGACAAAAACCGTATCGCACCCTTGTCCCGGCTGGAGTTTTTGGAACTCATTGGTGCTTTGGTTATGTAAAAAGCGCAGGCGATCGCCACCGCTGACTTGAATCAGACCCCAATGAGAGCGATCGCATAATGCCACCCCTTGATATGCCGAGGCGATCGCCCCAGGGTCATTCCCATAACTCACCGGCACCTGAATTTCCGAGTCCGAATCCGCAAACACTGCGCCACTCGCTGCCTGAAGCTTCCGCAATTCATCAGTCATAGCCATCCCTGGTTTTCTCTAAATTACTTATTTATAGGCTATCAATACCGGATCCCATATCCTAGCCTGTTTTCTCTTTAGCCCGCGCAGGCGGGCTTTGTCTGTATACGCCCCACCGTTGACGGGTGCGGGTTTTTACTACAGCTTAGGCAAATTGGCAAAAATCTCCTGAACCAACTGCTTGGCTTTCTCATCCAGTCGATTCCAATCTACTTCCCCCTCTTCATCAATCAAACTGCTATCAATTTCCACATCACGGCTTTCTGGGGCTGCATGAGTGGGACTATAATTTTGAAAGCAAATTTCAAAGCACAGTTCCCAGACATTAAACTTGTGTTCCGCTTCTCCCCGTTTTAAACAGAGTAAGTAGCCAGGAAAAGGCGTTTGCACATCTTCGTAAGTGCCTTCCCAACTGGAATCTTCGAGTTGTTTGCGAATATTATCCAGGACGCGAATCAAAGCCGGTTGCATCAGGATTTCCGCTTGCTGCCATGCCAGAGTATCTTTAAATTTAGGCTTCATTGTGTATCAAAAACTCATCGGTTCAGTTCCCGAAAAAGCGCTTCTAAATTGTGTTAATATTTTCAACAAACAATACTCAGCAAAACTCAAGGAATCTGAGGACGAGAATTCCCTGGAATCTCCTGCCGCTACCGAGTTGACTGCAACTCCACCCAAAGAAGCCCGCACAGGCGGGCTAACTTATCAAAAGCGCAGGATGATACCTGCGTTGACACTTATGCGGTTGGGTTCACCAGGGACTCCACCCGCTGCAACTTAGCGGAACATACTGCTCACAGAACTATCTTCATGAATCCGCCAAATTGTTTCACCTAATAAATTAGCCACCGAAAGGATAGTCAACTGTTGAAAGCGTTTATCCTCGGGGACCGGAATGGTATTTGTAATAATCACCTCTTCAAACACCCCTGTAGAAAGGCGCTCAACCGCTGGAGGAGAAAAAACTGCATGAGTTGCACAGGCATAAACCTGTCTGGCGCCTTCTTTCCGAAGTAAGCGAGCACCCTCGCAGATTGTACCGGCAGTATCGATCATGTCATCGACCAGCACTGCCGTTTTGCCCTCTACATCACCAATCAAATTCATGACTTCGGCCACATTATGAGCTTGCCGACGTTTATCGATAATCGCCAAAGGCGCATCGTTTAACTTTTTAGCAAATGCTCTAGCTCTCGCCACGCCTCCCACGTCTGGGGAAACCACCACAATGTCAGAAAGTTGTTTACTAACGAGGTAGTCTAATACGACTGGCGAAGCATAAACGTGGTCTAAGGGGATATCGAAATACCCTTGGATTTGGTCTGAGTGCAAATCCATTGCCAAAATCCGACTTGCACCGGCTTGGGTAATTAAATTTGCCACCAGTTTGGCGGTAATGGACTCTCGTCCCGCTGTTTTGCGATCGGCCCTAGCATAGCCATAATAGGGAATCACGGCGGTGATTTGCCTTGCCGAGGCTCGTCGGCAGGCATCGATCATAATCAGCAATTCCATCAGGTGGTCATTCACCGGATAACAAGAGGGTTGAATCAGGTAAACATCACATCCCCGGATTGACTCCTGGATTTGGATGTAAAGTTCACCATCAGCAAACCGCTTCCGGACCATTGGTCCCAAATCTATTCCCAAGTAGCGAGCCACTTCCTGAGATAGAGGGACGTTAGCAGAACCTGAAAACAGTCGCAGACGACTATGGTCAGCAAAGGTAGCCAGAGATGGCTGGAGGGTTAAAGTAGCAGAACGGATCACGGCAGGCACTTTATCGGACGTTCATTGGTTCAAATTTTATCACCTCAATCGGAAATTTTCGTCATTATTTTTGCGGATCTCTATCCCAAGCAATATAGAAATTCGGTGGTAAATTAAATTCATCAATCGGGCTTCGGGAAACAGATGACCCTCTAATCTATGCACCATCAGGTTTGTGGGGTTATATTTACCAAGGAATATTGATTAACTTAGACTCAGGGCAACTGGAGCGATCGCCAACCCCGTACCCACTTCATAAATAATGGGCTAAATCCCTAGGATCCCTTTTTGCTTCAGCCAGAGCAATTGAGCATCCAGCCCTATTTTCTCCGGAGGAACTTCCCCTCTATTCCAAGATGTCCCCCGGATCATTGCCGACTCCCCTTGGTTGCGGCTAGGCTGGAAGTAGGCTGGCTTCCTCTGTGGCCTCCCTGACTCCGTTTTCCGAAATTAAAGGTTAATCATTAAAAAAGTGAGGAGTTATGAGCTTAAAGGAACGAATTAACCAAGACATCAAGACGGCGATGAAATCCAAGGATAAAATTCGTCTAGAAACAGTACGCAGTATCAAAAAATTGATTCTGGAAAAGGAAGTAAGCGTCAGACCTTCGGGCCAGGATACCTTAACGGAAGAACAAGAACTGGAAATCCTCTCCAGACTCGCCAAGCAGCGCAAAGAGTCCATTGAACAATATCAGCAAGGCGGTCGCGAGGAACTCGCTGCCCAAGAGGCCCAAGAATTGGCAATTCTGGAAGAATATCTGCCTAAGCCCTTGTCTGATGAAGAAGTAAGTAAAGTGATTGAGCAAATTTTGGCTGAAGTGGGTGCTACTTCTCTCAAAGATATGGGCAAGGTGATGGGTCCAGTTATGGAACAACTCAAAGGCAAGGCCGAAGGCAAAAAAGTTCAAGAAATGGTCAAAGCCAAGCTTTCAGGTCAGTCCTAGGATCTCGATACAGTCTCAATGGGTCGGACCAGAAACTGGGTTTCTGGCCCTGATGGTTTGTCTGGTTGACCTCTATCCAGTTTGAAAATGGGAGTTTTTGATGAAACCAACTGAGAAAATTCAGCCGATTACCCGTGCAGCAATTAGGATTGCCCGTTATGCAGGAGTGGGACTGACCCTGGCGATCGCCAGTTGTTTAGGAGCCTCCCCCAATTTCGGCCAAAACCCTAATCCCCCTCAAGCTCAATCCCAGCAATGGCGGCGCATGAATGATTCAGAAGTCTCGCAACAATGGGAAAATGTTCTCAACTCGCCCTTGGGGATTGCTGCCCTCAATCAGTTAGCTTTAGAAGGCTTTATTAGTTTCCAGTGTCCTAAAACCTTCTATATCAATGAAGAGTTTGGGGGTTTTCAAACCTTACTGCGGGTCCAATGTCCCACGCCGCGTGGTCTGTCTACGGCTGTGGGTTATGACGAAATGCGCGTCATCTTCAATCGTTTTGAATCAAATATCGAGAATTTTGAGGTTGAGCGGGTTTCTGAGGAGAGTCCTCCTGAAATAACTTTGCCAGAATAGAGAGAAGGAGGAAACTTCAGTCAGCGCTAGGGGGCAGATTGGGGACTCAGGAGGGGACAGGCTGAACGCTCTATCACAGGCAACCTGAACAGAGTGAATAAAAAAGTCTCATCCCTTAACCCGGTTGGCTGAATCAACCAGGGATCTATGAATCACGGGCGATCGCCACCCCTCCCGGACCTCTTGAATGGCGATCACTGCGATCGCCTCTTTTCGGTTAAACCCTCTCGAAGAACCCTCAATCCCTCTGATTTAAATGAGAACTTAACTTCTATGCAAACCGCAATTTTTAGTGGAACCATCTTACAAAACCGATATCATATACTCAGTCTTTTAGGTCAGGGAGGGTTTGGCCGCACCTATCTCGCCGAAGATCAAGGACGGTTTAACGAACGCTGCGCCCTCAAAGAATTTATTCCCGCCCCAAATGGCAGTCATGCTCAGGTCAAATCCCTGGAATTGTTCCAACGAGAAGCCGCCATTCTCTATCAAATTCAACACCCTCAAATTCCCCAGTTTAGAGCCACCTTTGAAGAAGAAGGACGGCTATTTTTAGTCCAAGATTATGTCGCTGGAAAAACCTATCGCACCCTGCTCGAAGAGTATAAATCCGCAGGCAAGCGATTTTCTGAAACTGAAGTGTTGCAGTTGATGCAGCAACTCTTACCCATCCTGGATTACATCCACACCCAAGGAATTATTCATCGCGATATTTCTCCAGAAAATATTATTCGCCGCGAATCGGACCGCTGGCCCGTCTTGATTGACTTTGGCGTAGTTAAAGAACTCGCTACCCTGATTCAGTTTCCAGAACAGGGGACTGCTGCCACAACCGTAGGAAAATTAGGCTATGCGCCTAGCGAACAAATGCAAACGGGTCGAGCTTATCCCAGTAGCGACCTCTATGCCCTAGCAGTGACTGCTGTGGTCTTGCTCACGGCTAGAGAACCGCAAGACCTGTTTGATGATGTCAAGCTGGTTTGGCACTGGGAACGATTTGTTCCCCATCCCGTACAGCCAGAATTGGCTCGGATTCTGAATCGAATGTTGAGTTACAAACCCGGCGATCGCTACCAATATGCCAAGGAAGTTCAGCTTGTCCTGGGCCAACTGACTGCCCAACGCCCGATTCCTCAACACAATGATCCCGCTGGATCGGAACTGGCTACGATTGCCGTAGGTCGGAATCCCGTGGGTTCTCCCTCCCTCGACCCCCATGCTCCCCGACCCGGAATCTCTTCCAGTTCTGATTCTTTATTCGACCACCCGATCGCGATCGCTCTGGGCATCTTTACCATCATTCTCCTGAGTGGATTAGGCTCCTGGAATGTCGTCCGTTCCTTCTTAAAGCTCGATCGCCCCGATGTCCAGGAGAATCCGGCTCCCTTATTTTCCAATGTGGAATCAGACCTGGAACCGGCACCCCTTCCACCGATACCCTTGCCCAATCCCGACTCCACCCCAACCCCCACCCCCAATCCCGACTCCACTCCCGCTACTCCCGGAACCTCCTCTAACCCATTACAGATTCCCGGCATCCCCCGCCCCGGTTCCCAACAACCCGAACCCCCACCCCCCGCCGACCCGATTATTTCTTCCATTCCCCTAAATGTTGGCACTGGGGTAACCACGGCGGTAGAAGGCACTGTGGAAGAGAACGAAATTATTAAATACATCGTTTCGGGAACCGCCGGTGAAGTGTTGAGCGCAAGTCTCGCCAACCCGGGGATTTTAATGAATGTATGGGGCCCCAACCGTCAGGCCCTTGGGGAATCCAGAGGGGTGAAGCAATGGACGGGAAGGTTACAAGAAACCGGGGAATACGAGATCGAGTTATTTAGCTTACCCGGATTCTCCCCGAGTAATTTTGATCTGCGGATCACTCGGGCGAGTCGGGCATCAACTGCCTCCGAATCAGCCCCTCCGAATTCCCTCGGGGATCAGTCTCCTGTTCCTCCAGAACGCTTAGAATCGACCCCCAGTCCCGCCCCCAGTCCCACCCCACCAATTTCGCCCGAGTCCAGACCGGAACCCACCCCTGCTCCCAGTCCTCCGCCCAGACCGGAACCCACCCCGGCTCCCAGGCCGATCCCCGTCCCCACACCCAGCTCAGATCCCACTCCTGGGATAGACATCCAACGAGTTCAAGTCTCCGGGGGTAGTAGCCGACAAATGAGTGGACGTACCACTAACCAACCGACACGCTATGTGGTGAATGTCAACAGAGGGCAGAGTCTGAGAGTCTCGGTGGTTTCTGGGGCGATCGGTCTGGATATCCGCTATCCCAATGGTCAACTGGTTGAAGATGGTGCGATGCTGGTGCAATGGCAAGGTCAGGTTTCTGTCCCTGGAGATTATAAAATTGATGTAGCCGCAGGAGCCGGGATCAACTATGAAATTGAGATTAGCGTCAGCGACTAGAACCGTATAGATTGCCAAACTGATGACCCAGGACTGGAATAAAACATTGAACACATTACTGATTGCTGGAACGGATACGGATGCGGGGAAAACTGTGGTGACAACAGCGATCGCCGCCTATTGGCAACGGTATTATCCCCAGGGTTCCCTGGCCCTGATGAAACCGCTACAGTCGGGAACCGGCGATCGCGAACTCTATCAACGGCTGTTTGAGTTAAAACAATCTCCAGAAGAAATTACGCCTCTCTATTTCGAGGCCCCCCTCGCCCCCCCAGTGGCCGCCCAAAGGGAAGGTCGTTCCGTAGACCTCAAACAGCTTTGGCCGGTGTTTACCCAACTGCAAGCGCGCTTCCCCTTCGTCCTGGTGGAGGGCGTGGGGGGATTGGGTTCCCCGATTTCGTGGGAGTTGACTGTAGCCGATTTAGCCCACGATTGGCGCATTCCCACAGTGTTAGTGGTTCCTGTTAGATTAGGGGCGATCGCTGCTACCGTTGCCAATGTCGCCCTCGCCCGACAAACCGGAGTGCGGTTACTCGGAATTATCCTCAATTGTGTCCAACCTCGTTCTGAGGCAGAAGTTGCCGATTTAACTCCCATCGATTTAATCGAATCCCTCACTCAAACTCGCGTTTTGGGGACGATTCCTTGTTTAGAGGATGCTCATAATTTAGACCAACTCATTCACTCCGCCTCTAATCTCGACCTTGAGGTACTACTGCCCCGGTTACCTATTTTGAATCGTTAAAACCAAGTGGATATTACCGCCTAAAAATTGTCAATTTGCTTATCTAAACGCCAGAGTATTTCTCGCCTTTTTTTACAAAGATAAAAGCTATATTATTTGGGGTTTTGGGTATTAAAAAAACAGGAATTATCGTGAAAACCTCTATTTTTTCCAACAGTTTAAACCATGTTTTCTACATCTCTCAATCCGCAGCGAATTAATCAATCTAGCCTTCGGTCTGAAATACAGGCTCTACAGCCTCAACTGGTAGAATGGCGGCGGTGGTTACATCAACGTCCTGAACTCGCTTTTAACGAACATCTAAGTGCTGAATTCATCACTCAAAAATTGCAACAATGGGGAATTAAGCATCAAACTGGGATTGCTGAAACCGGGATTGTTGCCATTGTTGAAGGTGAAAATCCGGGCAAGGCGATCGGGATTCGCGCCGATATGGATGCACTGCCAATTTTTGAAGAGAATGAGGTCCCCTACCGATCGCAGCATCCGGGAAAAATGCACGCTTGTGGACATGATGGTCACGTGGCGATCGCCCTCGGGACAGCGTACTATCTCTCCCAACACCCCGAGCAATTTTCGGGAACCGTCAAATTCATTTTTCAACCGGCAGAGGAAGGACCGGGGGGTGCTAAACCCATGATAGAAGCGGGAGTGTTGGAAAATCCAGCAGTAGATGCCATCATTGGATTGCACCTCTGGAACAACCTCCCCCTAGGCACTATTGGGGTGCGAAGCGGTCCTTTAATGGCTGCAACCGAGTTTTTCCGCTGCCATATTCAGGGCAAAGGCGGACATGGTGCCATGCCTCATCAAACCATTGATTCAATTTTAGTCGCCGCCCAAATCGTCCAGGCATTGCAAACCATTGTGGCGCGGAATGTCAATCCTTTAGAATCTGCTGTGGTAACGGTGGGGGAACTTCATGCCGGGAAGGCGTTAAATGTAATTGCCGACTCTGCCCATTTGAGCGGAACTGTGCGCTATTTTAATCCCGAATTAGGAGAAACTATCCCTAAACGGATTGAGCAGATCATTGCCGGGGTTTGTCACAGTCATGGAGCGAGCTATGAGTTAGATTATCAAAAACTTTATCCGCCAGTGATTAATCATCCGGCGATCGCTCAATTAGTGCGATCAATCTCGGAAAATGTCGTGGAAACCCCCGCAGGAATTGTGCCAGAATGCCAAACCATGGGCGGGGAAGATATGAGCTTCTTTTTACAGGAAGTCCCCGGCTGTTACTTCTTTCTAGGCGGAGCCAATCTCTCTCAAAACCTAGCCTATCCCCATCACCATCCTCGCTTTAATTTTGACGAAACCGCTCTGAGCATAGGGGTCGAAATCTTCGTGCGCTGTGTCGAAGAATTTTGTTCATAATTCTCATACCAAATCCGGTTGTCTCAAGTCGATTTTCGCTCTTAGCCCGCGCAGGCGGGCTTCGTTCTTGTAGCCCCACCCTTTAGGGTGCGGGGTTTTATAGACTTTGACAACCGGATTCCGTATCATGATTCTCATCCTAAACACCAAAAAACCTCCTGTTCTATGTAGAGAAACAGGAGGCTTTTTAGTTTAAAAGTGACCGGGCACCGAGCTATTTTCCCAGGAGGCTACCCTCCAAGTATCTTCGCCG
>JAABSJ010000169.1 GCA_011390515.1 Oscillatoria sp. | reverse complement strand
ACGTTTAATGACTGACAGCAGAGCCAAAAACTGTTGAAGCATTCTTGGGTGCTATGACCTAGATAACGTAGTCAGTTAAGACTTAGACGGGTCAACTATAGACTTTTGCTACGCCCCCACTATAATCTAAGATTTAGTGGTGGGTCGTTGACAAGCTCCTCTTAACAGTTTGGGCAAATTCCTACAGGCCAATCTTTTTTAGGGTAAAATAGCCAATAATTTGGCTCATGTCATCCCCGGTTTATTTCCTCAACTCATGGTGAACGTTGCCATTTACGCTATTTTTTACACCCTGATTTTATGGTAACTTAATTGCTTGTTGAGGAGCAGTGAGGAGCCAAAACCCCGAGGCGATCGCCGGCTGGATTCCTGAATAGGTTGCTCGATGGACCGTCGCCGATTCAGACCGTAAACCCCACCCACAGGAATTTCCCCTCCCTGAATCTAGGGAGAGTGGGGCCCAATTCCCCCAGGTTCGGGCTCTTTCTCCGGCCCAAGTCTGGGTCCGGGGACTGTCTCCACCTCTGGGCCTAATGGAAACGGCTGCGATATTTTGGCCTGATGCAATTTTCGCATAATTTGCGGACAAAGGCAAGGGAAACCACCGCTGATGGATGCCTGATTTCCTCATGGATAACCGGATTTGGGCTAATTCAGCAGGAACTGATGATGCCTCCCTGACGGGTTCCCCTGAGATCTCCGGGAGAGAGAATAGCCCTGGCTGATGAATCCCCCAGAACCGCAATAGAATGCTCAGACCATTTCTTTGAGGTCGAGGGCGGCTTGATTGAGTTTTTCAGTGCCAATTTTGGCCTGAGAAATGCTGTTAACGGTTTCTGAGGCAATTCTATTCAGGGCATTCATGGCTTCAAACACCTGCTGAATGGCGACCGCCTGCTGTTGGGCAGTTAATGAAATTTGTTGGGTATTATTAACAATTTCATCAATGGCTTCTACCACAACTTCGACGGTTTTTGTCCCTTCTTCTGTAACCTGAACGGTCATGGAAGTTGCCGATTGAATTTCTTTGACCAGAGAATTAATGCGATCGGCACAGCGGCCACTATGGTCCGCCAGTTTACGAATTTCTATAGCAACCACCCCAAATCCTTTCCCCGCTTCACCGGCGCGCACGGCTTCAACTGAAGCATTCAACGCTAACATATTAGTTTGATTAGCGATATTGCTGACGTTACTGGCAATTTCATCAATTTGGGACAGTTGCTGGGTGAGTTGTTCGATGCGCTTGGCAATCTGATGGACGGTTTCTTTTAAGCTGGTATTCTGGTGCCCAATCTGGCGATCGCGGGAGTTGATGCCGGAATAGTTGGGACCCATACGGTAGGACGGATGCACCGGCAGTTGATGATGGTTGGAGGAATCCACTAAGTTTAAGACCAGAATCGCATTAGCCGCAGCAGATTCAGCTTGTTCAGCAGTGGCTTTGGAGGAGGCATTCAACTCCTCCATTGAGGCTGTCGTTTGGTGGACGGACGTGGCTTGGGTGTTCGTGGAAGTTTCCTGGTGACCGAAGGTGGCGGCAAATTCCGTAGAGGAGGTCGCCACTTCATGAATAGCACGTTCGATGCGATCGCGAATGCTAGAGGCTAGTTTTGCACCAATGGCGATCGTCATCAACCCCACGATCGCACTTCCCCATCCGGCAATAGCAAGGGACAAATTTAACGCGGCTTGCGCTTGTACTTTTCTAGCCGTCAAGGTCTCTCGTTCTTGTTGGACAAAAGCATTATAAAGCGACTCCATCTCCCGGACGATATTGCTACTCTGATCCGTGGAAAATAATTCCACCGCTTCCTCCATCTGACCCCTTTGTGCCAGTTGGAGCATTTGCAGATCAACTTGTTGCAGTTGATTTCCCAACTGAGTGTACTCCTCAAACCGCTGCCGTTGTAACGGGTCCTCCAGTTGAGCAATTTTTGTCTCTAAGCTATTCATCAACCGACTATAGGACTCCCTACCTGTCTCAAATCCTTGGCTATGGCGATCTTTGAGATTCACCAAATATCCTCGGGTTGAGCGTTCCATGCGAATCGCGTGCAGGGTAGCGTCTGCCAAATGATCAATCACTTCTGAGGAAAACCCTATCTGTTGATCGAGTTGATCGACTTTTCTAACGTTTGAAACAATCAGAGTAGCCAGTACACCCGACACTAATAATGGGATAATAATGCAGGCGAGAATTCTTCCCCTCAGTTTTAAGCTGTCCAACATAATCAGATGATGACTCCTTATTTTGACCTCAACCCACCGATTTAAACCGGGTTTATTGCAGCCCTGAGTGGCTTACCTCAATTATGATGAGATTTCCCAGAGGGAGGTGCGTAAACTCAGAATATAGGGCTTCTGAGGATTGACTGTCCCATCGGTTGTATTGTTGTCCCCGCTTGCTGCTGATCTTAACTTAGGACTGATGCTTCCACCCCAGAGTTGGGGGCTTTCCCCGCCAGGGAAAGCCCCTACACCTTGATTCAATATAGACCGGCTGGGCCAATCCTCACTGTATTGAGGCTATCTTTTGGACAGGACTGATACTAAATCCGGTTGATAAAAGCATTAAAAATTGTAGGGTGGGCAATGCCCACCTCGATTCGGTGGGCATTGCCCACCCTACAATTGCTACAATTGCTCAACTTGTTTTTCAAGACCTATTCCAACCGCATTCCGTATGACGCACCAAAACCGGATTTCCACGAGAATGGGTCGGGTACCCAACTCAGATATTTACCGGACTGACTCTAGGGCGTCTCGATCATCCAAGGCAGTAGAATAGTGGGAGCATCTTGCTCCCTTGCTGCATGAGGGATCAAGATGCTCCCACTCCTTGAGGAATTCTCATGCCTAAATTTCCCGTTGTAACTTGAGGGCGACGTGATTAAGTTGTTGAATGCTGAGTTTGGTTTGGGCGATCCCGCTAGCGGTTTCTTGGGCGCTTTGAGTTAGACTATTCATGGCATCCAGGGTTTGTTGGATCGCCAAGGCTTGTTGTTTGGCGCTCAAGGAAATTTGTTGGGCGTTGACGGCGATGTGATTGACGGCAGAAACCACGCTTTCTACGCTGCGAGTTCCGTCTTTGGTGACCACCACGGCTGAATTGGTCGCCCGTTCAATATCATTGACTAATTCACTAATTTTTTCGGCAGATTGTTTGCTGCGATCGGCCAGTTTCCGAATTTCCGACGCGACAACGCCAAAACCTTTGCCTTGCTCTCCGGCGCGGACTGCTTCGACGGCAGCATTGAGGGCTAACATATTGGTTTGATTGGCGATATCGCTGACTAATCCGGCAATTTTGTCAATCTGGTTGACTTGCTCACTCAGATGCAAAATTTGATTGGCAATTTGTTCAACTTGAACGGTGGTGGCTTCGGCGCGTTCGGATGACTCCTGAGAGGATCGGCCCAGTTGTTCCATCGTGCTGGTGGTTTCATGGACTGCACTGGCTTGTTGGTTGGCAACGCGCTCTTGTTGTTCCGTCATCGCCGCGATTTCTGTGGAGGAGGAGGCGATGGTGTTGGTGGTTTCGCCGAGGGTGTCGGTAATCCGGCTGGCGATCGCCCATCCTAACGCCCAAGCCACGATCGCCATGATGGCGGTACTCAATAACACCAACAGACTCAATAAGTTGAGGGAGTCATTGGTGCGATCGCTTTTTTCCTCCTGAAGCTCATCTTCTCGTTGGTTGAACTGTGCCAGGAGGGTTTCTAGTTGCCGATTCAATTGTTCTCGTTCTGGGGAGGCATAAGCTTGTACCGCGTCTTGCACTCGGTTTTGTTGGACTAAATTAATCAGATTTGTATTAAATTCAAGGGTTCTTTTACTCAGTTCTAAAATTCGCTCTAACTTTTCTTTTTGTTTGGCTTCCTCCACATTAATCTGTAAAAATTCTATAGAATTTTCTAGGTTTTTGATGTCGGCCTCAATTGCCTCGGGAATAAATTCTTCTCGGTCGATCACGTAACCTCTGGCCGAGCGTTGGATGGACATTAACCTTAAAGCCAGACGGTCTGACTCCCGCACTACAGCCGCCCCCTCTTCTAAACTGGCGACTTCTTGCTGAACTTGCTGGCTAATCACAAAAACTAACCCAGCGGAAGCCAGGGAAAATATTAAAGGGATGGAATACCCTAATAAAATTCTGGATTTTAACTTTAAATTAAATAACAAGAGGACTCCTCGCCTGCTATTGCTAAAGAGGGGTGGATTTCAATTCAAAACTTAATCTGTTGTTTTGTGGGTCAGTTTAAATAGCAATTTTAAGGGAAATGAGGTGCATCCATTTACTCACAAACCTTGACCTTGACCTAAAACAGGGGGATTAAAGTTGTGTTGGTGACAACATTTACCAGAAAGCTGCTATAAAATGCCTGAACCTTAAATTTTTAGTAGAATGTTTCCCGGAATTTGAACGAGACGACTCCCCAGGCTAACAACTGGATTGACCGTCTTGAGTTCAATTCTGATTTTATCACAGCTTTGGAAAATCGATAAGGGGATTTGCTGCCTTTGAACAAGGGACAAACAGGTGGGGGTTGAGATGATGGATGAAGAGTTAGGAATAAGAATGAGCCACGAGTCCGAGATGGGCAAGTCCTAGAGTGCCGGTACAGTCAAGGGCAGACCACCGCTTTGGTGCAATCTATTGGTGGCAAAGCAAGCCGATATTTTCTCAACCCACCTGGTTTTTTGAGCCTGGTCTCTCAAACTGTAGCAATATCCTAGGAGCATTACCCCGTAGACAAAAAAAACCGGCCAAAGGGCGAGGAAAAACTCGGACCTTTTGCCGGTTTGAAATTCACAGATTATTTAGAATTCCCATTGCCATTAGCGGTGGCAGTAGCTAAGAGGCGATCGGTGAGTTTGTCTGGGACTTCCTGGAGGTGATCGTACTTCCAGCGGAAGAACCCGACTCCCATGGTCAGCGATCGCAACTCCACAATCAAATCCTGCATTTCTGCTTGGGGTAAATAGGCCAAGACCTTATCCCATGATTTCCAGTTTTCCAGGGGTTCATAGCCTAAAATTTGGCCCCGTCGTCCGCTGATCAGTTGCATCATGTTCGAGGTAAAGTCCGTGGGTGCACAGATTTCCACCGAGGCGATCGGTTCGAGCAAAGTCGGTTCACATTCGGCCAACCCCTCTTGCATTGCCAAACGTGCGGCCTGTTTAAAGGACTGTTCTGAACTATCCACGGAGTGATAGGACCCATCGGTGAGGGTAACGGCAATATCTACTACTGGGAATCCCAAGGGTCCCTGATTCAGGAACTCGCGCACCCCCATTTCTACCCCGGGAATATACTGTTTAGGGACAACGCCGCCGACGATTTTATCGTTGAAGTGATACCCTTCCCCCCGAGGCATGGGTTTGATTTCCAGGTAAACATCGCCAAATTGGCCGTGACCCCCACTTTGGTGCTTGTAGCGGCCATGAACCCGGGGCGCTGCTTTGCGAATGGTTTCCTTGTAGGGCACATGGGGGACTTGGGTAATCATGGGCAGGTTGTACTTGCGCCGCAGACGATCCAAGGTGACCTTGATGTGAATTTCCCCTTGACCCCAGAGGATAATTTCGTGGGTATCGGGATTTTGTTCCCAGGCGAGGGCGGGGTCCTCTTCCAGGAGTTTGGTCAAGGCGACGCTGATTTTCACTTCGTCACTGCGTCGTTCTGGGGCGATCGCCAGGGCAAACACTGGGGGCAGTTGCTCCGCTTTGGGTAATTCTGACTTGAGCTTGCCCTCGTCGGTGGTCAGGGTATCTCCGGTCTGAATCCCTTCCATGCGCGAGAGGGCGACGATATCTCCCTCCACTGCTTTCTGAATGGTTTCAGTTTGCTGTCCCTTCATCCGATACATTCCCCCAATCCGGACGCCGTTGAGGGTCATGTTATCGGTGATTTCCCCTTTCCAGACTCGCACGAGGGACATCTTGCCCCCTTGCGGGGTGTAGTAGGTTTTAATGACTTGGGCTAAGGGTCCATTGACCTTCTGAGGGATTCCCCGGCGTTCGGCGGTGGTGCTGGGTGACGGCGCTTCCCGAATCAGGGCATCGAGCAAGGGTCTGACGCCATAATCTGAATCCGCCACTCCCATAAAGACGGGGACGATTAAATCGGCCCCTAATTCCATTTTGAGGTCGGCGACGATTTCATCCTGGGAGGGTTCAATTTCTTCGAGGAGTTCTTCGAGGAGGTGGTCGTCAAAGTTAGCTAACTCTTCTAACATCTCCTGACGAGCCTCATGTTCTTCTTGTTTGAGTTCCTCGGGGATGGCTACGGGGTCGGGTTCGCCTCCACCGTGGTAGTGATAGGCTTGTTCGGTGACTAGATCAATAAACCCCACGGGGTTGGAGCCTTTGAGGATGGGATATTGATGGGGGACCAGGGGTCGGGCAGAGACGGCTTTGAGGGCGTGGAGTACGTCCATAAAGCTATCTTTGGCGCGATCCATTTTGTTGACAAAGACGATATGGGGGATTTCCCAGTCATCTAAGAACTTAAATAAGGGGGCTAAGGTGAGCACCCGGCTGACTTCGGGTTCGCAGACGACGACGGCAGCACCGGTTCCTTTGAGGGCGTTGTAGGTTTCTTGGATAAATTCTATGGACCCGGGGCAGTCTAAGAAGGTGAAGCGGACATCATGGTATTCGGTGGAGGCGGTGGATATCTCCACACTCATTTGGCGATCGCGCGCTTCGGCGGAACTATCGCCCACGGTTGTCCCTTCTTTGACGTTCCCTTTCCTAGTAATGGCACCTGTTACAAACAACAGGCTTTCGAGTAAGGTGGTTTTTCCACTCAGATATGGGCCTACAATTGCGACGTTTCGCACGTCGGAGACAACGTTTTCGGTCATGATTCACTCCTGTGAGTTAGTTACTAAAGATTAAAAAAATTTTAACAGGGCCAAGGGGATAGCCTATTTAAAGTAAAATCCTTATCCTGACTCTATGGGAAACAAGTCGATCGGCATCAGCACTTCTCGGATGGGTCTTGATGTATTTTAGATTACCGTATTTTAGGACTCAAGAATTACCGATTGAGGGACTTGTTTTTCTTAGCTTAATCCTTTTTGTTTGAATTTTAAAGAAGTGTTATCCCTTGACAATTATCGGGGCGGGTGAGTGTTGGCTCTAAAATTCTGGCAGACTCTAGTCAGAGGCAGGGATTTTGAGGTAAAACCAAATTAAACCACATCGACTCATTTCCTGGAGGCGCGATGCAATTACAACGGAAGATCAGGGCAGGAATCGTGGGCGTGACCCTGGGGATTTGGATGATGCCGTTGCTGGGGATGCCGGGGGATGGGATGCCCGGGATGCCCGCGATCGCCCAGGGGAGTTCCCAGGCGGCCCTGGATTGGGTAAACCGGGGACTGGGGTCGATTCAAGCGGGTCAGGTATCCGAGGCGATCGCCGCGTTTCGTCGAGCGGCTCAACTGGACCCGACTCTGGCTGTAGCTCATTATAATCTGGGCTTGGCCCTGCGGCAATCGGGAGATTTGCAAGGGGCGGCGGATTCGTTCTACCAAGCGACTCAAGCGGACCCCAGGTTTACTTTGGCCTTTGCCAATTTGGGGGCGGCCCTGATTGAAGGGAATAATCTCGATCGCGCCCGGGATTATTTACAACGGGCGATCGCCTTGGACCCCCAAATGGGATTAGCTCATTATAATCTCGGTCTGGTCCTAGAAAAACAGCAGTTATGGGATGCTGCTGCTGCTTCGTTTCAACAGGCGATGCAGTATAGTCCCACGACGCCAGAACCCCCCTATCATCTCGGACTGGTTTATCTGGAACAAGGAAAATTGGAGGCGGCTAAATCAGCGTTTAACCGGGCACTGAGCATTAATCCTGCTCATGCTGCGGCTCACTATCATCTGGGGTTTATTGCTTACAATCAAGGGGATTTGAATGGGGCTTTAGATTCATTTCGGCGGGCGGCTGAAGGGAATCCCAATTATGCCAATGCCTATTATGGGGCGGGGTTAGTCTTTATGCGTCAGGGGAATTTCACCGAGGCTCAACGAGTCTTGGAATATGCCCGAGACCTTTATACTTTAGAGGGGAATACCGAGCGGGCGATGAATGCTGAACGACTGTTAGAGCGATCGCGCAATCCCTAATCTCCAAATCTCTGTTCAAAACCGGGCGATCGCGACGGGTTATGACCCCTTGGTTTGCCCGGTTTGACTCACCGGCAGTTGAATCCGGAATTCGGTTCCTTTTCCCACTTTGGAGAAACAGTTGAACTGTCCTAAATGTTTTTCCACAATAATTTGGTAGCTAATCGAAAGCCCTAATCCGGTTCCTTTGCCAATCGGTTTAGTCGTAAAAAACGGGTTAAAAATATTGGGGAGAATCTCCGGAGGAATCCCCGATCCATTATCCTCAATCCAAATCACAATGAACTCGGGGTTCACCGCATCCCCCCCCTCAATGGGGGTTTCCTTTGGACTTTTTTGCAGGACCTCTGTACCGAGGGTGAGGGTGGGAATATAGTCTTTTGACGGGGTTTGAGCCAGAGTGTCTTCTAAGGCATCAATCGCATTGGCCAACAGATTCATAAACACCTGATTCAGTTGCCCCGGATAGCACTCTATCAAGGGTAAATCGGCGTATTTTTTGATCACCTGAATCGCCTGATGTCCGGAGGTGGCTTTGAGTCGATGTTGCAAAATCATCAAGGTACTATTCAGACCTTGATGAATATCTACCGCCTTGATTTCCGCTTCATCGGTGCGGGAAAAATTTCGCAAACTCAAGACGATATTTTGAATCCGTTCGGCCCCGACGGTCATAGATTTGATAGTTTTGGGTAAATCTTCTATCAGAAAATCTACATCAATTGCTTCGGCTTCTTCTTGAATTTCTGTCACGGGTTCGGGATAGTGTTCTTGATAAAGCGCGAGCAGAAAGAGTAAGTCTTTGACATATTCATCGGCATGATTAACGTTGCCGTAGATAAAGCTCACCGGGTTATTAATTTCATGAGCAACCCCGGCTACTAATTGACCAATAGAAGACATTTTTTCCGCTTGAATCAGTTGACCTTGGGTGGTTTGCAACTGCTGCATCGCCACTTCTAAATCCGTGGTCCGGCGGATGGATAATCCTAAATAAATGGCGATGATTCCCGTGAATAGCACACTGATTGCCAGGGTCGCGATGGTGTCGATAATGAATCCTTGAAAGGTTGAGGTGGGACGGAGGACAAGGGTCCATTGGCGATTGGCAACCTGAAGGGTCTGGGTACAGAGGCTGGAATTGTTGTAGCACAAAGACTTTGGAGAGAGGGGCGCAGGGGGTTTCAGACGGGTATCCGCAATAAATTGTTGAGTTTGAGAGTCATAGAAGATGAGAACCTGATTATCGGTTTCTGCTGTCTGGTCAAGTAAGTAAAAATCCAGGTGATTGAGGGTTAATCCCCCTAGGGACTTTTCCAACAAATTGGAGAGACTATAGACGGTGTAAGTCATTCCCATAAATGAATTGAGGCGATCGCGGATTCCATCGGGCCGATCGCCTCCTTGGTACACTGGACGAAACATCGCCACCCCATAAGTCTGGCCATCGGCTAACAGAAATCGTTCCGTTACCACTATCTTGCCCTCGTTTTTTCCCCGGTTGATCGCCTCGCGAACCTTGGGGTCATAACTGGGATCCAGTCCCAACAGCCCTCCTATATAGCGACTGGCGGGTTGTCCATAGAGAATGGGAAAATATTCCGGGCGATCGCCAGCCGGGACTAAGTTGCCATCGTCTGCGCGATCGCGAATTTGGAAATTTTCCTTCCCTTGCGCTTGCATCCGTTGCTCAAATGCCCTCCGTTGTGCCTGCGGCACTTTTTCTAGCCATGCCATCCCGAAAATTCCTGGGTAATTCTCAAAAAAGGATTGGGAAAACCGATGAAAATTTTCCTCGGTCACCTGGCCGGAAATATCATACAATGCACCCAGCGATCGGGTCACTTGCAGATATTCATCGATATCGCTTTGTAAGGTGAGGGTCACGCTTTCCCGGCGTCGCGCTAAGTTATCCTGTGCAGATCTTCGTTCCCATTCATAAACTCCCGTAGCAGCGATCGCAGACAATGACAAACCAATGAGTACAGTTAACCCCACCGGAAGATAGGTCCTTATTCCCACCAGGGCGGTTTTAACTGGTCCAAAATCTTTCACATGAACTGCCATAGAACCGTTTGTCTTTTCTAATTTAACCGGATTCGCTTTTAGAAAAACCCTGCTAATTACTGGGGTTTTAAAAACTTCCAGCCTTGAGCATCTGTGAGTGATCGCTGATTGGGTTTACAAATCGCTACGGTTGGGACAATCTGTTCTACAATAACATTTTCACTCCGGGAATTGGGATAGAAACAAACCGCATTTCTACGGATTTCTCTCAACAAACCCTAGGATGGGGATCCGGAGTGGAGTGGGAAGGGTGGGTAGAATCCCGGGGCTTTCTTGGCGTATTCTGGAAAGAGTTGTTAAATGGGGTTGGCTGTTGACTTCAGTTGGAAGGCACAAGTGACCTCTAGTCCTTTAGAGTAAGATTACAGTACGATCCGATATGGCGACCTTTCTATTAGAAGTCGGTACAGAAGAATTACCCGCAGGCTTTCTCGAAAGCGCAATTACCCAGTGGCGATCGCGCATTCCCGATTCCTTGGCTGAAAATTTCTTGACAAATGACGCAGTTCATGTATATGGCACACCGCGCCGATTAGCGGTGGTCATCGAAGGGTTGCCAGTTCAACAAGGCGATCGCCAAGAAGAAATTAAAGGCCCCCCCGCCTCCGCTGCCTATAAAGACGGCAAACCCACCAAAGCTGCCGAAGGATTTGCCAAAAAACAAGGCGTCGAACTCGATGCCTTAGAAATTCGCCCCACCGATAAGGGAGATTTTGTCTTCCTGCGCAAAACCATCACCGGACGCCTCACCACAGAGATTCTCCAGGAGTTAATCCCGCAATGGATTAGCAAACTCGAAGGCAAACGCTTAATGCGCTGGGGGAATGGAGAAATGAAATTTTCTCGCCCCCTGCGCTGGTTGGTGGCCCTGTTTGACCAGGATATCTTACCCATTCAACTCGACAACGGGTCCGAAAGTCTCACCAGCGATCGCCTCTCCTCCGGTCATCGCGTCTTACATCCCCAACCCGTAGAAATTGCCACCGCCTCCGATTACGTCCAATCCCTAGAAAATGCCTTTGTTTCCGTAGATCCAGACCGCCGTCAAGCTATTATTCAAGACCAAGTAAAAGCAGCAGCAGCAAAAGTCGAAGGAACTGCCGATATTTCCCCGGATTTACTCCAAGAAGTCACCAACTTGGTAGAATGGCCCACCGCCGTTTTAGGTCACTTTGATGAAGACTTCCTCATTTTACCTGCCGAAGTCATTACCACCGTCATGGTCAGCCATCAGCGGTATTTCCCCGTATTAAAATCCGCCAAAACCTCCGGCAAATCCCCCGAACTTCTCCCCTATTTCATCACCATTTCTAACGGTGACCCCGCCAAATCTGACCTGATTGCCCTCGGCAACGAACGAGTCATTCGTGCCCGATTAGCCGATGGTCAATTTTTCTATGAAACAGACCGGGCCAAACCCCTAGAAGCCTACCTGCCTAAATTAGCAGAAGTCACCTTCCAGGAAGCTTTAGGCTCCATGCGCCAAAAGGTCGATCGCCTGATCCAAGTCGCCGCATTGATTACAGAACAATTGCAAATTCAGGGCGAACAAAAAGAGCAAATTGCCCGGGCCACCTTACTCTGCAAAGCCGATTTAGTCACCCAAATGGTCTATGAATTCCCCGAACTCCAAGGAGTCATGGGCGAAAAATATGCCCGGGCCTGTGGGGAATCGGAAGCCGTCGCTACCGCCATTTACGAACATTATTTACCCCGAAATGCCGGAGATAAATTACCGGAAACTCCCGTGGGTCAAGTCGTCGGATTAGCCGACAAATTAGATACCTTAGTCAGTATTTTTGGTTTGGGGATGATTCCCACAGGTTCCTCCGACCCCTTTGCCTTGCGACGGGCTGCCAATGCGGTGATTAATCTAACTTGGACGGCGAATTTACCCTTAAACTTAGGGGAATTATTAGGGAAAATTGCCGCTGAATTTACGGCAACCCATCCGAAAACCTCCCCGGATTTGCTCGGGCAGTTACAGGAGTTTT
Source organism: Oscillatoria sp. (assembly GCA_011390515.1). Taxonomy (GTDB): domain Bacteria; phylum Cyanobacteriota; class Cyanobacteriia; order Cyanobacteriales; family Laspinemataceae; genus Laspinema. Next base: position 845 of record JAABSJ010000169.1, on the reverse strand, counting down.
TCTTACAACGAATTCGGACGCTATTGCAAGAGGAACGGGGGATTGATTATGACTTGGTGAATGCGGTTCTGGGGGAAGAAGACCCGGAATATAGCCAACGTGCCTTAGAGGATATCTTGGATGTTCGCGATCGGGCTTTATTCCTCCAATCTATTCGCAGCAATGGCAAATTAGATACTATCTATGAAACCGTGAATCGGTCTGCACGATTGGCCAAACAAGGAGATTTAGAGACAACGGTTCTCGATCCGACCCAAGTGCTGAAACCGGAATTGTTCCAAAAGGCCTCAGAACAAGGGTTTTATGATGCTTTGATTCGGTTAATGCCGACGACTCAAGCAGCGCGATCGCAGCGCAACTATCAGCAGTTGGTGGATGCCTTAGCAGAGATTACCCCAATCGTCAGCCAGTTTTTTGATGGGGAGGACAGCGTACTGGTGATGGATCCGGATCCAGAAATCCGACGCAACCGCCTCAACGCGATCGGTTTACTCCGAAATCACGCACGGGTTTTGGCGGATTTCGGTCCGATTGTCAAACCCCAATAGTGTTGTCTTTTAGTCTGGGGGAGACCTAACCCCCCAACCCCCTTCCCTAAGAGGGAAGGGGGAGCAAGAGGGACCTAACCCCCCAACCCCCTTCCCTGGGTAGAGGCGATTCGAGAATCGCCCGTCTATAAAAATCCCCGAATTCTCTGTAGAGGCGATTCGAGAATCGCCCGTCTATAAAATTAGCAGAATTCTCTGTAGAGGCGATTCGAGAATCGCCCGTCTATAAAATTCCCCAAATTCTCCGTAGAGGCGATTCGAGAATCGCCCGTCTATAAAATTCCCCAAATTCTCCGT
>JAABSJ010000168.1 GCA_011390515.1 Oscillatoria sp. | reverse complement strand
GTAGATCTGGCGACCTGGTAGAAGTGGCCCCCGGTTATGCCCGGAACTACCTGCTACCCCAAGGCTTTGCCGTTCGTACCACCCCAGGGATTCTCCGTCAAGTGGAACGCCGCAGAGAATTGGAACGGCAACGTCTGCTGGAAGAAAAACAACAGGCACAATCTCAGAAAACGGCCCTGGAAACCATTGGACGCTTTACCATCTCCAAATCTGTTGGGGAAGGGGATGCGATTTTCGGGACGGTTACCGATCGCGAAGTGGCAGAAGTCATCCAAGCGGCTACCAACGAAGAAATCGATCGCCGTGGGATTACCCTGCCTGCTATTAGCAAGACTGGGTTCTATAAGGCACAAATCAAATTACACCCCGACGTTACCGCTGAAGTTGAAATTCAAGTGGTTGCGGGCTAAAAATCGGCGACTCTCCCAGGCGGAATTTCTGTCATGCCTGGGTCAAAACGGTCCCGAGATTTGTACAATAGAAAAGACGCGATTGATAGCGTTTCTCATGTCTATCAGGTTATGCCCTCACCCCAAACCCCTCTCCCAGAAAGGGAGAGGGGCTTTGAGAGAATACCTCATCAATCTGGGAAACGCTGTATTTCTAACCCGAATAAATCGCGTCCGGTGCATCCAGACGAAACCTGAGTACAAATCGTGGCTGAACCCTTAAATTTTCAAGGCTATAGCGATCGCCTCCCCCCGCAAAATATCGATGCGGAAGAAAGTATTTTAGGCGGCATTCTCCTCGACCCGGAGGCCATCACCCGAGTCCTAGACCGCCTCCCTCCTGATGGATTTTCTATCACCGCCCATCAACAGATTTACAAAGCGGCAGTCGCCCTCCATTTCCAAGGCAAAGCCACGGATTTAATGACGGTCACCAGTTGGTTAGCTGACCATAAACTCCTCGAACAAGTCGGCGGACAAAGCAAACTGGCCCAACTCGTAGAACGCACAGTTTCGGCAGTGAATATCGACCAATATGCCGAACTGGTGGTGGATAAATATATGCGCCGCAAATTAATTCAAGGCGGACATAAAGTCGCTGAGTTAGGATTTGATACCACCACGGAACTCGCCATCCTCCTGGACAAAGCGGAACAAACCATTTTTAGCCTCACCCAGGACCGTCCTCAACAGGGTTTAGTTTCCATTTCAGAAACCCTGATTCACACCTTTGAAAACATCGAAATCCATCAACAAGGGTTAGCTTTACCTGGGTTAACTTGTGGGTTTTATGACTTAGATGCGATGACCGGAGGATTGCAGCGATCGGATTTGATTATTATAGCTGGGAGACCGGCGATGGGAAAAACCAGTTTTGCCTTGAATCTCGGGCGCAATATTGCCGAATTTCATAAATTACCTGTGGCAGTATTTAGCCTAGAAATGTCCAAGGAACAACTGGTGCAACGGATGCTGTCTGGGGAAGCGGGGATTGAGAGTAATCGACTGCGATCGGGACGGATTGCCCAGAATGAATGGGAAGCCTTAAGTATTGCGATCGGCAATCTCTCGGAGTTACCCCTGTTTATTGATGATACCCCCAATATTACGATTACCGATATTCGGTCCAAATGTCGGCGACTGCAAGCGGAACAGGGGGGACAAATGGGATTGATTCTTTTAGATTATTTGCAGTTGATGGAAGGCAGTAGTCCAGATAATCGGGTGCAAGAGTTATCAAGAATTACCCGAGGTTTGAAACAATTAGCGCGGGAATTAAATGTTCCCATTATTACTTTATCCCAACTGAGTCGCGGGGTAGAAGCGCGAACCAATAAACGTCCGATGATGTCGGATTTACGGGAATCGGGTTCGATTGAACAAGACTCGGATATTGTTGTCATGCTCTATCGGGAAGAGTATTATAATCCGGATACCCCAGACCGAGGAATTGCGGAAGTGATTATTACCAAGCATCGGAATGGACCAACTGGGACGATTAAGTTGCTATTTGACCCGCAGTTTACTAAGTTTAAAAATTTAGCAAGACCGCAACAACATTATTAAGCCAATTGAACCGATGCAATCCTCCAAAAATATGATTGTGTCCGAAACTTTAGGTTTGACTCTATAACGGATTTACCATTATCGTAACCGTTAAACAGGTCTTTGGATTAACCCTGATTGAAGGGGGAAATTGTTTCCCCCATTAGAGGCGATCGCCCCCAACTTTCCCCTAAATCAACACAATATCCGCCTGAGTAATCATCGACGCCTCCACATTATTCAAAACCACCAGAAGTTCACCCCCCACCGAAATATTAGTCACCCCAGTTCCTTCGGTAATACTCAATTGGTCAAACCTTAATCCCTCCGCCAGTCCGATGCGGTCAATTCCCACCTCAAAATCAACCACGAAGTTAATGCCATCCCCTTCTCGGAAAGCAAAGATATCCTGTCCCGTCCCTCCAATTAAAGTATCATTACCCAAATCTCCCCAGAGAACATCATTGCCATTCCCTCCGTTGAGAATATCGTTTTCTTTCCCCCCATGCAGAGTATCATTACCCTCCCCAGCAAACAGGGTATCATCACCCCGATTTCCATTCAGGAAATCATTGCCATTGCCTCCACAGAGGACATCATTATCATGGTCTCCAAACAGGAAATCATCCCCTTCCTGTCCCGAGAGGAAATCATTTTCTTTTCCCCCATGCAGGGTATCATTGCCATCCCATCCAAACAGAGTGTCATCCCCGCGATTGCCATTTAAGAAATCATCTCCGTCCCCTCCCCATAACCAATCGTTATCGTTATCTCCAAACAGCGCATCATTCCCATCAAATCCGAGTAAGGTATCATTTTCCTTACCCCCATGCACTAAATCATTGCCAAAACTGGCATCAATATAATCATTGCCAGTATTGCCGTGAAGAGTATCATTTCCCATCCCGCCATAGAGATTATCATTCCCTCCCAATCCTAGGAGAAAATCATCGGTTGTGGTCCCGAAAACAATTTCTCCAGTATCAGTGCCAAAAAAGGGATTGACACCACCGGAATAGAGCGTATCGGCAACAGGGTTGGGTCCGGGGAATACCATAAATCCCTGACAAACACCCGCTTCAGGGAGGCTAAAATCTCGGTTAAAAGAATCAACCGGCACCGAATCAACCGGAGGAGAATCCACTTCAGGAGAGTCACTAGGAGGCAGAGATTCAGGCAAAATTGGACCCGAGACTATAATCCCTGAACCTGGTGGGGGTATCTGTAGGGAAGTGATTGTGGCAGTAATGGGAAAGTTAAAGGGATTTGCGGTGTTATTGTTGGTGATAAATCGTAACTCTCCCAAGGGAGTTCCGACTTCCGTCGCATCAAGTTGGACTTGAAAGGTAGCTTCTCCATTAGCGGGAATTGTGCCAGGAAAAGTACCGACTAAAGTAAAGGAAGCGGGGAGTTGTAAGTCGGATAAATTAACTTCGCTACTGTTGGGATTTCTGAGAGTAAAGGTGTTGGTAAGGACCTCGGTTACTTCCGTCGTTCCTAGGTTGACTGGGTTGGTTGTATCATCGGCGACTTCTGTGGTTCCGAGGAAGACTTGAATGGGTAATTCTGATTCCACTGGAATCCCGAGTTCATAAGCTCCAATATCGGCCACTGCTGTTCCATTTTCATCCCCATCAAAGGGTCGAATTTGTCCCCGTTGATCCGTGGCGGGTGCTACTGCATTATTTCCGGCATCAATGGCAGGACTTCCGGGGAGTAAAGGGTGGATTAGGAATCCCTCTATTTCCTGTAGCGGTCCTAATAGGGGGTCGGCGATCAGGACATTAGCGGTAACATTCACATCTTGAGGGTCGTTCAGATTTTTGCCAGGAAATTGAATATTATTCCCACCATCGTTAAATTGAAACCCCGTTTGTTGTTTAACATTAAACCCATTCACGCCTACATTATTAGCAACAATTGTATTCGTGAGGGTTGTATTGGTTCCGCCTCCCCAAAACCCTCCTCCTTGGCGTCCGGCAAGATTGTTGGCGATGGTAGAGTTTAAAATATTGACAGTATAGCCATCGCGAATATTAATGGCGATGCCACCCCCTAACCCCTGCGTGGTATTGGCTAATTCGGCTCGATTTTCAGAAAATGTGGTATTTACCAGGTCCAGATTGGTGCGTTCTCCAACCCATAAACCCCCTCCCTGAGATTCGGCTATGTTATTAGCAAAGGTAGTATTTCTAATCGTTGCCTCGCCATTTCCCAGGCGCAAACCGCCACCCAAAGCATCTCCATTGGAACTGGTAATCACCTGATTGTTGAGGATTTTACTCTCTTCAATGACGATGCGATCGCCATCATAAACATAGAGAAAGAGTCCTCCCCCTTGTCCAGCGCCTCGATTGCCTTCAAATCGACTACTGCGGATAATAATCTCCCCAGATGTATCAGCATTAGTTGTTTCCGAAGCGCCATCGGTATAAATTGCCCCGCCATATCCCATGGTATCTTGATTGAAGATACCCCCGGCAGTTGAATCGTTATTAATAAATACAGAATCTTCTACCGTCAAGGCACTTAATAAGCTATTAATAGCCCCGCCGTTAATCCCTTTATTGTTGGTGAATGTACTGCCAATGACTGAGGTATTGCTCACGCTCTTAATAGCAATTGCCCCACCCCCTCGTTCACTATTGGTTGGGGTGGCATCATTGCCATCAAAAGTAGAATTTAGAATGGTATTGTTGCTTCTAAACCCGGCAAAAATTGCCCCACCCCCTTCTCCGGTAGCAACATTATTCCTCAAGGTACTATTTTCAACCGTTAGAGTGCTGCGACTTTCGGTGTAAATGCCTCCCCCTGCACCTAATTCTCCAGTACCTGTAGCTTTTCCATCGGCGATGACCAGATTTTTTAGGGTAACGGTACTCGGAACAAAATTAGGATTTTCTTTAACCAAGAAAACTCGACTGGCATTATTCCCACTAATGGTCACACCGGGAGCATTACCTCCATCAATGGTGAGGTCTTTATTGAGTTCTAATTGACCACTCGTCAAGGTAATAGTTTGATTGGCTAGATTCGGGTCAAACAGGATGGTATCTCCTGCTTGGGCGGAGGCGATCGCATTTCTTAAAGACCCAGCCCCACTATCATTGGCATTGGTTACGGTGAGAATTGCCAAGACTCCCGAATATGCCATCATCGCCTCCGGTTTCAATGCCAAGGGGGCCGTTATTTCTCCCGTTCTAAAGGCTAAATCCCAGTTTCCTCCCCGTTCTGGATTGCCCGTAATATCGACAGATGCGGCAATATTAATTCCCGTTAATTCAGTCAAGTTTGTGACAAATTCTGCACCGATTCCTGCGGCCACTTGGCATCCATAGAGGAACAGATTCCCTTGGGGAATCACTGCTTTGGACCAAGACTGCAAAAGGGAGTGATACTGGGCTAAATTATCCCGGGATAAGATGACATTTCCCAGTTGGAGAGAACCGGGACTGCCGTGGGAAATAATATGGATTGAGTCTACGGTTTGTCCCCGAACAGCTAGGCTGTGTAAAACCTGGGTAATTTGCTGAACTCCATCGGCTAATTCATCTAACACGATCGCCTGGAAGTTCTCCCAGACTCCTTGGAGTAAATTCTGATAATTCTCTACCTGAGAATCAATAAAAACCAAGGATTTCTGCAAGGGAAATCTGCCATTGTCTTGAGTTTTAACGGAATCAATATTACTGGTCATCTGGACTACTCCAAAATATTTTTTGGGTAGATACAAACCCTGATGGATAAAAAGAGGCATCCGGGATGCAAGGGTTCGGATTTAGCCTAATTTTAGCAGCCTATCGGTTGAGTTTATCCACCCGGCTAAGATGGAGAAACATAAAACAGATTCATGTAGAAAATTGACCCAACTTTCCCCTAAATCAACACAATATCCGCCTGAGTAATCATCGACGCCTCCACATTATTCAAAACCACCAGAAGTTCACCCCCCACCGAAATATTAGTCACCCCAGTTCCTTCGGTAATACTCAATTGGTCAAACCTTAATCCCTCCGCCAGTCCGATGCGGTCAATTCCCACCTCAAAATCAACCACGAAGTTAATGCCATCCCCTTCTCGGAAAGCAAAGATATCCTGTCCCGTCCCTCCAATTAACGTATCATTACCCAAATCTCCCCAGAGAACATCATTGCCATTCCCTCCGTTGAGAATATCGTTTTCTTTCCCCCCATGCAGAGTATCATTACCCTCCCCAGCAAACAGGGTATCATCACCCCGATTTCCATTCAGGAAATCATTGCCATTGCCTCCACAGAGGACATCATTATCATGGTCTCCAAACAGGAAATCATCCCCTTCCTGTCCCGAGAGGAAATCATTTTCTTTTCCCCCATGCAGGGTATCATTGCCATCCCATCCAAACAGAGTGTCATCCCCGCGATTGCCATTTAAGAAATCATCTCCGTCCCCTCCCCATAACCAATCGTTATCGTTATCTCCAAACAGCGCATCATTCCCATCAAATCCGAGTAAGGTATCATTTTCCTTACCCCCATGCACTAAATCATTGCCAAAACTGGCATCAATATAATCATTGCCAGTATTGCCGTGAAGAGTATCATTTCCCATCCCGCCATAGAGATTATCATTCCCTCCCAATCCTAGGAGAAAATCATCGGTTGTGGTCCCGAAAACAATTTCTCCAGTATCAGTGCCAAAAAAGGGATTGACACCACCGGAATAGAGCGTATCGGCAACAGGGTTGGGTCCGGGGAATACCATAAATCCCTGACAAACACCCGCTTCAGGGAGGCTAAAATCTCGGTTAAAAGAATCAACCGGCACCGAATCAACCGGAGGAGAATCCACTTCAGGAGAGTCACTAGGAGGCAGAGATTCAGGCAAAATTGGACCCGAGACTATAATCCCTGAACCTGGTGGGGGTATCTGTAGGGAAGTGATTGTGGCAGTAATGGGAAAGTTAAAGGGATTTGCGGTGTTATTGTTGGTGATAAATCGTAACTCTCCCAAGGGAGTTCCGACTTCCGTCGCATCAAGTTGGACTTGAAAGGTAGCTTCTCCATTAGCGGGAATTGTGCCAGGAAAAGTACCGACTAAAGTAAAGGAAGCGGGGAGTTGTAAGTCGGATAAATTAACTTCGCTACTGTTGGGATTTCTGAGAGTAAAGGTGTTGGTAAGGACCTCGGTTACTTCCGTCGTTCCTAGGTTGACTGGGTTGGTTGTATCATCGGCGACTTCTGTGGTTCCGAGGAAGACTTGAATGGGTAATTCTGATTCCACTGGAATCCCGAGTTCATAAGCTCCAATATCGGCCACTGCTGTTCCATTTTCATCCCCATCAAAGGGTCGAATTTGTCCCCGTTGATCCGTGGCGGGTGCTACTGCATTATTTCCCGCATCAATGGCAGGACTTCCGGGGAGTAAAGGGTGGATTAGGAATCCATCTATTTCCTGTAGCGGTCCTAATAGGGGGTCGGCGATCGTGATAGTCGCTGTTACGTTAACATCCCCGGGGTCCGGAGAGTTTTTATCAGGAAATTGTAGATTATTTCCCCCATCAATTAATTCCCGATTCGTCTGCTGCTTGCTGTTGGCAATATTTCCGGCTTGATTATTCGTAAAAATTGAATTAGCAACGGAAATATTGGCATTGGTGCCATTAAATAAAGCCCCAGCAGAAGACCCTGCGTAATTATTGGCTACCGTCAGATTGATTAGGTTGGCAGCGGATTGAATAAAAATGCCACCGCCTAAACCTTCTTGGGTAACAGGATGTTCAGCTTTATTCCCAGAAAATGTACTGTTAGTAATCGTCCTCGACGAAAAACTATCTCCCCAGAAACCGCCCCCTTGTTTGTGAGCCAAATTATTGGCAAAGGTGGTATTATTAAGGGTGAATTCACTATTGTCTTGGCGCAATCCTCCGCCACTTCCACCTCCGGCAGCCGTTTCTATGGCTTCATTATTAATAAATACACTATTTTCAACAATCACGGGATCTCCCGGATAAGAAAAGAGGTTCGCCCCCCCTCCATCTAAGGCCCGATTACCTTCAAATCTGCTATTTCGGATGGTAATTGTCCCTGAGTCTGGCTTATTAAAATCCGTCGCCCCATCGGTTAAAATAGCTCCCCCTAATCCATAAAAGGGAGTTTTTGAACTGGGAGTAATCGCCTCATTATTAATGAAGGTAGAATTTTCGACATCTAAGATAGTAAATAGGCTATTAATGGCTCCGCCATTCACGCCTTTGTTATTCTCGAAATGACTATCCTTGACCGTCAAGGTGCTTTCACTTTTTATGGAAATTGCACCGCCGCCGCGTTCCTCAGTGCCAGCGATTCCAATATTGCCTTCAAACCGGGAATTTAAGACGGTATTTCTGCTCTGAAACCCTCCAAAAATGCCCCCGCCGCCATATACAGCATCATTATTGAGAAATGTACTGTTTTCAACGGTTAATGATGTTTGGCTGGCTGTTCTGATTCCAGCCCCAGCCCCTTCTTCTCCTGTTGCAGTTGTTTTACCATTGGCAACCGTTAAGCCCCGAAATGTAACATCAACGGGGACAAAACTGGGAGTTCGGGTTACGTCAAAAACCCGACTGGCATTATTCCCACTAATGGTTACACCGGGAGCATTTGCACCATCAATAGTGAGGTTTTTATTGATGGATAATTGACCGCTAGTTAGGGTAATGGTTTGATTGGCTAAATTTGGGTCAAACAGGATGGTATCTCCCGCTTGGGCGGTGGCGATCGCATTTCTTAAAGACCCCACCCCATTATCATTGGCATTGGTTACGGTGAGAATTGCCAAGACTCCCGAATATGCCATCATTGTCTCCGGTTTCAATGCCAAAGGGGCCGTTATTTCTCCGGTTCTAAAGGCTAAATCCCAGTTGCCTCCCCGTTTGAAATTGCCCGTAATATCCACGGATGCGGCAATATTAATCCCCGTTAATTCACTCAAGTTTGTGACAAAATTTTTCCCGATTCCTGCTGCCACTTGGCATCCGTAAAGGAACAGATTTCCTTGAGGAACAACTGCGGTAGACCAGGACTGTAAAATGGATTGATATTGTCCTAAATTATCTCCGGATAAGATGACATTCCCCAGTTGGAGAGAACCGGGACTGCCGTGGGAAATAATATGGATCGAGTCAACAGTTTGTCCCCGAACAGTTAGGCTTTGTAAAACCTGGGTAATCTGCTGGACGCCATCGGCTAATTCATCTAAGACGATCGCCTGGGCATTTTCCCAGACTCCCTGAAGCAAACTTTGATGATTTTCTACTTGCGAGTCGATGAATACAAGCGTTTTTGACACCGGCATTCCACCCTGATCTGGGTTTTTAATCACATCTAAATCAATCGCCATCTGGACTACTCCAAACCTTACTTTTTTTGGGTAGATACCAGCCCTGATTGAAAAAAGCGATCGCCCTAAAAAATACCCACCTGATTTTTTGACCGCTTGTTTCCTTAATATTTATTCAAGCCTCTTCAGATAAAACCGGATTCTCTGCGGAAAGCTTAAGGAATGACCCTAGTTGTTGGAGATTTTTTAAATTGAGATAGGTCTTTTATTCAATTTTAGTTTTCCCAACAAATGGCAGCAAAATATCAGCCCTCTCAAAACCTTAAGGATAGGCTGAAAAAAGTAATAAAAATAAATCGAAGCCTCCGAACTAATTTTCTCTGTTGGTCGTTAAACTTGACATTTTAAAAAATAGGATATTAAAAATTATAAAAATTCCCCCTAGATGGTAGAACCGTGAACAACCTCAAAACTTGAGAGTTTCCAACGGGCCGTTTTCCTTCCGTTAAAAAATAACCCTAAATCGAACAAATGAGGAGTTTAACTCCTCCTTTAACCCGAGAAAGAATGACTACAAGCCATTGGACTTGGGGCCTAAATTAAAAGTTCCCCGGAAGGGGGTTGGATGCCTTAAAAAACTACAAAAAAAACGGACCTAAATTCCTGCCTCTCCTCCCTATACCCCTATCCCTCTCGACGGATTGTCCCAATCTAGCCTTTCTAAAATGGGCTGAAAAAACCGGACCCGCAATCAGTAGAGGGGTCTCTCTCCCTGGACCCCAGTAGCGCCCACCCCGATCCCGACTCTCGCCCGTCACCCATCATCCCTCACCCTGCTTGTACGGTTTATACGAATTAGCACTCGGCACCATAGAGTGCTAAATTTGCTACTTGGAGCAGATTGAGAAACCGACACTATGGCAAAAATTATTTCCTTTAACGAAGAATCCCGTCGGGCGCTAGAACGCGGGGTCAACGCCCTCGCCGATGCAGTCCGAATCACGATGGGACCGAAAGGACGCAACGTGGTCCTAGAAAAGAAATATGGCGCACCAGATATCGTAAATGATGGGATCACCATTGCTAAAGAAATCGAATTAGAAGACCCCCTGGAGAACACTGGGGCCAAACTCGTGCGGGAAGTCGCCGCCAAAACTAAAGACATTGCTGGGGATGGCACCACCACCGCCACTGTCCTCGCCCAAGCGATGATTCGCGAAGGCTTAAAAGTCGTGACTGCCGGTGCAAACCCGGTGTCAGTTCGGCGTGGGATTGAAAAAACCGTCGCCTACTTGATTGAAGAAATTCAAGCGATGGCTAAACCCGTGGAAGGGGACGCGATCGCCCAAGTTGCCACCGTATCCGCTGGCAATGACGAAGAAATCGGTCAGATGATCGCATTGGCGATGGATAAAGTCACCAAAGATGGCGTGATCACCGTCGAAGAATCCAAGTCCCTCACCACGGAACTTGAGGTTGTCGAAGGGATGCAACTCGATCGCGGCTATATCTCCCCCTACTTCGTCACCGACAACGAACGGATGATCGTCGAGTTTGAAAACCCGGCGATCCTGATTACCGACAAAAAAATCAGTTCCATTCAGGACCTCGTCCCCATCCTGGAAAAAGTGGCCCGCGCCAGCAAACCCCTCTTAATCATCTCTGAAGATGTCGATGGCGAAGCCTTGGCAACCTTAGTGGTGAATAAAGCGCGGGGTGTCTTGAACGTCGCTGCCATCAAATCCCCCGGATTTGGCGAACGCCGTAAAGCGATGCTGCAAGATATCGCTGTCCTCACCAATGGTCAGATGATTTCTGAGGAAATCGGTCTGAGTCTGGATACCGCCACCCTGGATATGCTGGGAACTGCCCGCAAGGTGACCATCACCAAGGAAAGCACCACCATTGTTGCTGAAGCGGATGAGAAAAATAAAGAAGCGATTCAAATCCGCATCGGTCAAATTCGCAAAGAATTAGACAGAAGCGATTCCGACTACGACAAAGAAAAACTCCAAGAACGGATCGCCAAACTCGCCGGGGGTGTCGCCGTGATTAAAGTGGGCGCTCCTACGGAAACGGAACTCAAAGAACGCAAACTGCGGATTGAAGACTCCCTGAATGCTACCAAAGCAGCAGTGGATGAAGGCATCGTTCCCGGTGGCGGTACGACTCTGATTCATCTGGTGAGCAAAATTGAGTCCCTCAAAGCCAGTCTCAATGATGAAGAAATCCTCGGTGCCGATATCGTCGCTAAAGCTTTAGAAGCACCTGTGCGTCAAATTGCGGATAACGCTGGTGTTGAAGGCAGCGTGGTTGTGGAAAAAGTGCGGGAAAGTGCCTTTAATGTGGGCTACAACGCACTGACGGGTGAGTATGTGGATATGATTGCTGCGGGGATTATCGACCCGGCTAAAGTGGTGCGATCGGCCTTGCAGAATGCGGCTTCGATCGCCAGCATGGTCCTAACGACAGAAGCCTTGGTTGTTGAGAAACCTGAACCGGCTGGTGCTATGCCTGACATGGGCGGCATGGGCGGCATGGGCGGCATGGGCGGCATGGGCGGCATGGGCGGCATGGGCGGCATGGGCGGCATGGGCATGATGTAATCCCTGGGTTTTAAACCACAGATTTCACAGATTTTCACAGAAGATAGATTTTGACAGAAGGAAGAGTTGGAGGGGTGTTGCACTCGTCTAACTCTTTTTTTTTATCGCAAGATGGGGCTGCCGTGATGGTGGATGAGATACCATTTGGCACCCATGTTTTCAAAGAGGTTGGTGGCGTTGGAGAGGGATTGGTTTTTCCGTCCGATGCTGGTTTGGGTGACTTTTTCGATCAGGATGATATAGGCTAGGTTGCCGATGGAATCGCTGGCGGTAATTTGGATTTCAATTTCTAGTCCAGAGGCGCAAAAGAACATAACTAGCTATAATCAGAGGGAGAGGCAGAGGAACCCCTATTAGGAGCCACGCCCAGGTTTTATCTCGACTGAATCAATCATGCCTACTCCAAAAGCCAAAGTCTTTACAGTATCTTCAAGGCAGTATCGGTTACTAGAACAAATATCGAGCCGGACAACTAATCCACATCTATTAGTACAAAGGGCCAAATTAGTCTTGTTGGCGGCTGATGGAGTTAATAACACCGAAATTTCTGAGCAATTGCAACTGAACCGGAATCAAGTCCGGATGTGGCGCGCACGATGGGCTGATGCCGCATCCAGACTAGAGATAGCAGAAACCCCAGAAACTAGCGATCAAAAATTAATTCAACTGATTATAGATGTTTTAAGCGATCAACCCCGTCCAGGTAAGCCCGCCACATTTACAACAGTAGAAGATATTGTCCAAATTGTTGCATTTGCCTGTGAACTAGGGTGGTGGTGACTGTGAAGATTTTTTGCCAGGAGGGGCGGATTTCTTCCCATCCTTTGAGGATTTTGCGTCCGGGATGGATGCAGAGGGTGTTGATGCCTTTGGACCAGATTTCGCTCATGGCTTCCATGTCTTTGGTCTGAAAGGCTCGATAAAAGGCGAGGTTGGCTTCGAGGACGGAGGGTTCGGAGGTCATGGGTTGGCGAATGAGGGGTGATTTTGCTTTATTGTAGGGGAAGCAATGCTTTGATGAGTTTATTTTAATGCCGCTACCTGAATTAAGCCGACTGGAATTGACTGAGGATTTGACGATTTGCCGTGTTTTAAATGGGATGTGGCAGGTGTCCGGTGCTCATGGACGGATTCATCCCCAACGGGCGATCGCCTCGATGTTTGACTATCTGGATGCAGGATTCACCACTTGGGACCTGGCGGATCATT
>JAABSJ010000167.1 GCA_011390515.1 Oscillatoria sp. | reverse complement strand
TGGATATTATTTCAATTGTGGTGTTTCTGGGTCTTAGCCAATTCTATTGGCCCTTAGTCGGATTGAGGGGTTGACATGGCAGAAATTTTACTGGTATTGACCAACCCGTATGGGTATGAAAAAGCGCTTCATCTCGCCTTTGAGGAAGCCATCCAAGCCGATTGCCTCTTGAGCGTCACCTTTGCCATTGATCCCGAGGCGATCGATGACCTGATGCGGGACTTGGGAGACAATGGGTGGTTGGGAATTGGGTCCCGTCGGACCTTGCAAATCTCGATGATGGAAGGATATCGCGCCTTAGCCACAGACATTTTAGAGGAAGTGTCTCATCGTGCCGTTTCTATGGGAATGTCAGTGAAAACTGAGGTCAACGAACAGGGAATCCGCAGTTATCTCAGTGGGTTGGCAACCCCAGGACCCGAGAAAATTTTCATCAGTGGTTCCCATGCGCTGGGTCCCCTGATTCAAACCCTAGACCGCCCCTTAGAATGGATTCCGGAAGATTGAATCCTCAAGGGTTCTCTCACCCCAATCCGTGATCCCGAAATCACTGATTTAACAGGGGGGACAAATTTCTGTACAATCGAAAAGCCTTGAAGGGTGCTTGAGAAACAATCGTTTATTGCACAACATCTGGAGTTAAGTCAAAATGCAACAGCGTGGTGTCACGGTCTGGTTTACAGGTTTGAGCGGTGCAGGCAAGACCACCATTAGCCAAGGAGTGGAGAAAGAACTGCGATCGCTTGGATATCAACTCGAAGTTCTCGATGGGGATATCGTTCGGCAAAACCTAACAAAGGGACTGGGTTTTAGTAAAGAAGACCGCGACGAAAACATTCGCCGCATCGGTTTTGTCTCTCATTTATTAACCCGCAATGGGGTGATCGTTTTGGTATCGGCGATCGCCCCCTACCGTGAAATCCGCGAAGAAGTCCGCCATCGGATTGGTGACTTTGTTCAGGTTTACGTCAATGCGCCTCTGGAAGTCTGCGAAGAACGCGATGTCAAGGGCCTTTACAAAAAAGCTCGCGCTGGGGAAATTAAAAACTTTACCGGCATTGATGACCCTTATGAAGCTCCCCTCACCCCGGATATTGAATGCTCCACCCAAGACGAAAGCGAGGCAGAAAGTATCGCCAAGGTGCTGCAATATCTCAAAGATAAGGGGTATATCACCCAAGTTTAAACCCCCTAAACCAGAAGCCTCGGTACCGTAGAGGTTGAGAAACCGGGTTTCTTTACCCAAGCTTTGGCTATGAGCCATAAATTTAGGTCAGAAACCCGGTTTCTGCTCCAGGGTAGGGGTTGAGAATGCTCCAGGGTAGGGGTTGAGAAACCGGGTTTCTTTACCCAATCTTTGGCTATAGTGAGTCTAAATGATTTTGGACATGGACCCTCACCCCCAACCCCTCTCCCTTTGGGAGAGGGGAGCCGATCCAGTGGTCAAACTGATTTAGACGCGCTATATGAGCCATAAATCTAGGTCAGAAACCCGGTTTCTGCTCCAGGGTAGGGGTTGAGAAACCGGGTTTTTTGACCCAATCTTTGGCTATGAGCCATAAATCTAGGTCAGAAACCCGGTTTCTGCTCTAGGGTAGGGGTTGAGAAACCGGGTTTTTTGACCCAATCTTTGGCCATTGCCAATCAATCGAGGAGTCAGTTGGAATGGGGGGAACGCTACAATAGGAGATATTTCTATCTTCTATCCTCCATTCCTCTGTTGCCGGTTGAGGCTCAAATTCAACGATGTTAATGTTACTGTTTTATGTCGGGCCTGATCGGTATGCTCTAACCTGTTCCCAGGTCGTAGAAGTCATTCCCCTTGTAGAGTTGAGGAAACTATACCACGCCCCGGAATATATGGCGGGATTGTTTAATTACCGAGGGAGCATTGTTCCGGTTCTCGATCTGTGTGATCTGATTCAAGGCAGTGGCTCTCGCAATTGTTTAAGCACTCGGATTATTCTGGTCAAGTATCAGCAAACAAACCAGAATTCGCGATTGATTGGGTTAATGGCAGAACGAGTGACCGATACGGTAGATGTCCTAGAATCTCAATTTAAGGAAGAGGCGATTCACTTAGAAAATGCCGCATATTTGGGCAAAATCATCATGGATGAACAAGGGACAATCCAGGAGTTGCGCTTGGAGTCTTTACTTTCAAAGCAAGCACAAGCATTCCTATTGCCAATGGGGGAGACTGAATAGCAATGGTTTGGGACGAAATTGAGCGAAAACTCAGAAAGAAGATCGGATTAGACCCCAAAACCCTCGGTTCCTATGCGATCGCCAAAGCGGTTCGAGAGCGGATGGAGATTTGTGGGGTTGAGAATGTGGCGAGCTATCTCAATGTTTGGCTCTGTTCCCCTCAAGAACTACAGGCGCTAATCGAGGAGACTGTTGTCCCAGAAACCTGGTTTTTTCGGGAGCCTGAATCCTTTGAGTTTCTCCGGCGTTACGTCCTCTTTGAATGGTTACCCCAACATCCCCAAGGTATCCTCCGCCTGTTAAGCGTTCCCTGTTCCACGGGAGAAGAACCTTATTCCCTCGCCATGATGCTCCTAGATGCGGGTTTGTCCCCGAGCCGTTTTGTTATTGACGCCGTTGATATCAGTAAAAAAGCGCAAGCAAAAGCCAAACAGGGTCTCTATCGAGAGCATTCATTTCGGGGTAAACAGTTGGGCTTTCGCCACCGCTATTTTCAAAAAACCCCTCACGGATATCAACTTTCATCGGCAGTTAAGGAGACCGTAAATTTTATTCACGGCAATCTTTTAGAACCCTTTTTTTTATATGGGAAACCGCTTTATGATATCATATTTTTCCGGAATTTATTAATTTATCTGGAACCGGCTGCTCGCGATCGCGCCATGCAAGTGTTAAATCGCTTATTATCTCCCACGGGACTGCTCTTTGTCGGGTCTGCCGAAGCCGGACCAATGATTGAGAAGCGATTCATCTCCCTGCGCCATTCCATGACTTTTGCCTACCGCAAGCGACAAAAAAGCGACGGCACCGATCGCTTCTGTGTCCTCCCGAATGACCCTGAACACTCTACATTACGGGTTCTCCAGCGCAGCCCCCCTCCCTCACCCTCTCGATTCAACCCCGAACCCCAACCAGTCCATTCTGCGGAACCAGCTCCAGAAGCCATCAGAACAGATCCTCAAAGCTCCTGGGCGATCGCCCCTAGCGCACCCTCTCCCCCAAAGCGCATCCCTCAGTCCCCCCTGATTCAGGCTAGGCATCTAGCGGATCTCGGACGATTGAATGAAGCGGCACAGGTATGCGAAACTTACCTCAGTCAAGATCGCACCGATGCCAATGCTTATGTCTTGTTAGGTGAAATACTCCAAAGCGCAGGGCATCATGAGCGTGCCGAACAATGTTGGGAGAAAGCCATTTACCTCGAACCCCACCACTATGAAGCCTTGATGCATCTACTCTTACTGAAAGAATCTCATGGAGATCTCCCCAATGCCTCCGCCCTTCGTCGGCGGATCCAAAGACTCCTAAAATCTCAGGGGGAATAGCACTCTATGATTCAGGGGTCAAGGATAAACGGGCCACTCCAAACTATCTCAACACCAAAGGAAAAAAAGAATGTTTCGGAATCTTTCCTTGCAAGCTAGAATGCTTGCGGCTTTTATATTTATGGGCTTAATTGTATTAACCGTAGCCCTAGTCGGGTGGGGGGGAAATCATCGATTGAGCAATCGCCTCGACAGCATTACAGGTAACGCCATGCCGAGTGCAACTGCCTTATGGAAAATCAACGAAGGTCAGACCCAAATTCAATCGTCAGAACGATTGCTCCTCAATCCCCGCAGTTCTAATGAACGCAGAACCGTTGCCAAAGAAAGAATCAATCGAGCATGGCAACAAATTAATCAAGGATTTGCCCAATACAACAATATTGTCGGTAACGATGCAGAAGAAATCCGCCTTTATAATCAGTTTCTGGAAATTTGGAATCAGTGGAGGCAAATCCATGAAGAATTCCTGCAACTGAATCAAGAATTTGAAGCCTACGGCATTTTGCAACCCTGGGAAGCTCAGGTCCAGTTATGGGAGGCGGGTCAAGCCAATAGCCCCCAAATGGCTACTGCCCGAACCGCTACTGAAGTCCTAGAACGGATGAATGACCAACGCAATCGCCGCAGTATTCCCGCCCATCAAGCCGCAGAAAATGCCCTACAAGAGGTCTTAGAATACAATCAACAAAAGGCTTACGAAGTGGTCATAGAGGCTGAAAAAGATGTGGCCCAAAGTAGTTTTTGGGTGTTGCTGGGAATGCTCCTCGGTCCGCTGACTGCGATTGTTTTTGGCTTTTATTTTAGTAACACGATCGCCAAACCCCTCGGAGCCAAAATTGTCGGGGTGGTTCGCGTCGCGGAAAAAATTTCCTCCGGAGACTTAACCACTCCGGTGAAGGTGACGGAAACCCAGGATGAAATTGGCCGATTAACCGTTGCTTTTGCTCAGATGACCCAAAAGTTAAATTCCTTAATTCGTCAGGTCCAACATTCGGGAATTCAAATCACCAGTTCCACGACAGAAATTGCAGCATCGGGCAAACAATTAGAAGCAACGGTCACCGAACAAGTGGCTTCTACAAACCAAGTCGTTGCCACAGCGAAAGAAATTGCCGCTACTTCTGGCGAATTAGTCAAAACAATGGATCAAGTCGGGGAACTCGCCGGACAAACCGCCATTGCTGCCGGAACCGGCCAACAAGAAATTGTTCGCATGGAAAACACTATGCGCCAATTAGCCACGGCTACTGCCTCGATTTCGGCCAAATTGGGCGTGATTAGCGAAAAAGCAAATAACATCAATAGCGTGGTGACCACCATTACCAAAGTTGCGGATCAGACTAATCTACTCTCGCTCAACGCGGCAATCGAAGCTGAAAAAGCAGGGGAATATGGCACAGGTTTTGCGGTGGTTGCCCGCGAAATTCGCCGACTTGCGGACCAAACGGCGATCGCCACGTTGGATATTGAAAGTATGGTCAAAGATATGCAATCGGCTGTTTCTACCGGGGTGATGGAAATGGATAAATTCACCACAGAAGTCAGCCGGGGGGTCGAGGATGTTCGCACCATCAGCGGCCAAATTGGCAAGATTATTGAGCGGGTTCAAAGTCTAACCCCCCGATTTGATGCGGTAACCAAAGGCATGGAAGATCAATCCGAAGGGGCTCAACAAATTAGTGATGCAATGGTTCAATTGAGTGAAGCCTCCCGGCAAACGGCCCAATCTCTACGCGATACCAATCGGGCGATCGAGCAATTAAATGAAGCCGCTCAAGGATTGCAACGAGAAATCTCGTTTTTCAAGGTGCAAATGTAAGAGACAGTCGGCGATCGCTACTTTTGCTCCCCTTCCTGATTGTTGTAAAAACCCGAAAGGATCAGTATTTCTGATGTTATAAACCGGGTTGCGGTCCAAAATTTTTGCCAGTTCTTAACAAAGAAAGGTCGATGAAACCGCGTTTCTCCTCCCTTGATTATCCTACTCCTGATTACCGATCATCTGGCTATCACTACCGTTGAAAAATTCTCCCATTCATTTAGGCTGGCTCTATGACCGAAAAGTGCTGGAACGAAATCGGAATACAGGGCGATCGCTCTTGTCCCGAACTTAATACAGTCATCCATTGCCGCAACTGCCCCGTTTATACCACCGCAGGGCGCAATTTATTGGAACGGGAGGCCCCTGAAAACTACCGCGCTGAATGGACCGATTTACTCGCTCAAACCCCAACAGCCGTAACCAGCGATCGCAATGCCCTTCCCCAACTCCAACGAGCGACGGCAGAATTCTTTGACCCGCTTTCTCTGGTGATTTTTCGCCTGGGGGTAGAATGGTTAGCACTGGCCGCCTCTACATTCCAAGAAATCACTCCCCCTTGTCCGCTTCATACTTTACCCCACCGCAGCAACGAAATTCTCCTGGGCTTGGTGAATATTCGCGGGGAACTCTTGCCCTGTATTTCTCTGAGCAATCTCCTCGGGTTAGAACGGCAAGGCACTCATCCGAAACCCTTAAACTCGCAAGGCGATTGGACGCGGACGGTTTATTCTCGCATGGTGGTTGTTAATATTCAAGGAGATATCTGGGTATTTTCCGTAGATGAAATTGAGGGCATTCACCGCTGCGATCGCCAGTTAATTGAAGAAGTCCCGGCGGTGGTTTCTAAAGCTCCCATTACTTACACGAAATGGATTATAAATTGGCGAGGCAAAAAAGTAAACTACCTGGATGAAGAATTTGTATTTTCTAGCCTGAAACGGAGGATTTTGTGAGCAAAGATGAATTGGATTTAAGCCATTTATCCATGCTGGATTTATTCGGGATGGAGGTGGAAACTCAGGTTGCCCTATTAAACGAAAATTTATTAGGGCTAGAAAATCATACCCAGTCCGGCAAAGAACTCGAAGCATTAATGCGGGGTGCTCATTCGATTAAAGGCGCAGCCCGCATCGTTCAGCTCGATGAAGCGGTCCAGATCGCTCATGTGATGGAGGACTATTTTGTAGCCGCCAAGGAAGGTCGAATTACGGTTTCAGAAGACCATATTGATATTCTGTTGTCCGGAGTTGATCTACTATTGAGTATGGGGAAAGTGCAGGAATCCGAGTTAACAGGCTGGATGCAGGAACATCAGCCGGAAATTGACCTCATCGCCAGCCAAATCCAGGAGATCGCCTCCCCAGGGACTCCGCAAGACCCACCCCAAGCTCACCCAGAACCCGAGACCCTCGGAGATCGCCCCGCCATCCCCCCACCCACCCCAGAACCCCCAACCAATCCAGAACAGAATTTCACCCCGGTTGAATCCCCGTCTTCCCCGAACCTGGTGCCGTTTCCTGAACCTGAACTCCCTCAACCGATCCAGACGCAATCCCCCTCGTCTTCTAGTTCCAGTGGCGATCGGGTCGTCCGATTAAGTGCAGACAACTTAAATCGATTGATGGGTCTGGCTGGGGAGTCCTTAATTGAAGCCAATTGGTTACAACCCTTTGCCGATTCCCTACTCAAACTTAAAAAACACCAGACGCAATTATCAAAAACCCTAGAAAAATTAGACGGCTCATTGAGCGAATATCACCCGAACGAAACGACAAAAAATTATCTTGAAATCGCTCAAATTCAAGAAAAAGAATGTTTAGAAATTCTGAACAATCGCATCAATGAGCTTGAATTATTTGCCCGTCGTTTTTCCAACCTTTCCGACCGTCTTTATCGGGAAGTGATTGATAGTCACATGAGACCGTTTTCTGAAGGGGTCTCCGGCTTTCCTCGCATGATGAGAGACTTAGCCAAACAACTAGGAAAGTCCATGAAATTTGAAATAATGGGCAAAGCGACCAAGGTTGATCGCGACATTTTGGAGAAGCTAGAAGCTCCGTTAACTCAAATTTTGCGAAATGCGATCGCCCACGGGATAGAATCTCCCGACGAACGAATTGAGAAAGGAAAACCCGCCGAAGGAACGGTGCGACTCGAAGCGGTTCATCGCGGGGGAATGCTCTTGATTACGATTTCTGATGATGGTAGAGGCATCAATTTAGGCGAGGTCCGGCAACAGGTGATTGCCAATCAATTGGTGAATCCTGATTTCGCCCATCAGTTGACTGAAGCTGAACTGATGGAATTTTTATTTTTACCCAGTTTTTCTACCGTCACTGAGGTGACTGAAATTTCTGGACGGGGGGTCGGTTTAGATATTGCGAAGGGAATGATGCAGGAGGTTGGTGGGTTATTGCGTGCTCAGTCTGAACTGGGAAAAGGCACCCGGTTTCATCTCCAGTTGCCCTTAACTCTATCAGTTATTCGCACCCTGTTAGTCGAAATTTCTTCCGAACCTTACGGGTTTCCGCTCACCCGAATTGATCGGATTGTTCAGATTCACCGTGGGGATATCTTTGTGGTGGAAAACCGCCAGTATTTTACCCTAAATGGTCAAAATATTAGTCTGGTTAGTGCGGATCAAGTTTTGGAGTTGGAAAACAGCGAGCTCAATCATGAGTTGTTATCGGTGATTGTTTTGAGCGATCGCGCCAACTATTATGGGTTAGTGGTTGATCGCTTTCTCGGTGAGCGAGATTTGGTGGTCCGACCCCTAGACCACCGTCTGGGGAAGGTCCGGGATATTAGTGCGGCAGCATTAATGGAAGATGGATCGCCGGTGTTAATTATTGATGTGGAAGATTTGGTGCGATCGCTCGATCTGCTCCTGAGTAGTGGAAGATTAAGTCAAATTACTCAGGATGCCCAAGTCAAAGAGTCCAAACATTATCAAAAAATTCTCGTGGTCGATGATTCAATTACTGTCCGAGAAATGGAACGAAAACTGTTGCAGAATCGAGGCTACAAAGTCGATGTTGCTGTTAATGGAGTGGATGCCTGGAATGCAGCCAGAACCGGAGAATATGACCTGATTATTACTGATGTAGATATGCCCAGAATGAATGGTATTGAACTGGTTAACCACGTTAAAAATCATGCAAAACTGAAGTCTACTCCCGTGATTATTGTGTCTTACAAGGACCGGGAAGAGGACCGACTATTAGGGTTGGAAGCTGGGGCAAATTATTACTTGACAAAAAGTAGTTTTCATGATCATACATTTTTAAATGCCGTCATTGATATGATTGGACCCCCGGATGAGATTTGACTGCGCTGATGACGTGGAGGCGATCGCCTCGATCACACCCGCAGATTCCTGTTCTGGAACCCTTGTGGGAGAGCCCCTTTCTAGTCGGCCCGCCCGGGTGCCTTGTGGAGCAGCGTAGCACGACCCTGCCGACTCCCACCCTGGGAAAGTTTCGGCCATCAAGTGCCTCTTCTGTCTGAATGGGTGACTTTATTTTTTTGAATTTCCAATAAAAATTTTCAGGAAAATCAGTTATTTCTTGAAAAAATAATTTGATGAAAATGGGAAAAATTTAGATATAATAGGAGACATTTCGGGATTTGCTCGTCACCATACCTCATACTTCACCCTCTATATGAAAATTGCTATTGTTAATGATATGCTGTTGGCAATAGAAGCCTTACGGCGCGTCTTAACATCAGTGCCTGATTACGAACTTCTTTGGGTTGCCCGGAATGGCGCTGAAGCCCTCGATAAATGTGCCTCAGTACGACCGGATTTGATTTTAATGGACGTATTCATGCCCGTGATGGATGGGGTAGAGGCAACTCGCCAGATTATGCGTCATTGTCCCTGTGCGATATTGCTGGTGACCTCTAGCATTAACGCTCACTTACCTAAAGTATTTGAAGCCCTCGGACATGGGGCGCTCGATGTGGTGATTACGCCGATTCTCGGATACTACGGAACTGCCGAAGGGGGAGAAACCCTCCTGGAAAAAATTAGGACGATTCATAAATTACTGGGTAAACCTGTCAGCAAAAAAACCCAAAATATGATTCCGGTTAAGTCCTGTTATACGAATCAACCCTATCCCTCCCTGGTTGCGATCGGAGCTTCTACCGGAGGTCCCACGGCGATCTCCAAGATTTTGTTTCAGTTACCCCAGGATTTTAGAATATCCGTGGCGATCGTTCAACATATCGATGTCCAGTTTTCCGCCAGTTTTGTCCAGTGGTTATCCCAGCAAACCCGGTTAAAAGTCGAGTTGGCTGAAGTGGGAATGACCCCGGAACCGGGTAAAATTCTGGTTGCTGGAACGAACGATCATCTCTTCATGGGTCCCGATCGCACCCTCGGCTATACTAAACATCCCCGGAATAATCCCTATCGTCCCTCGGTGGATGTTTTTTTTACCAGTTTGGCTGAAAACTGGCCGGGTCAAGGATTAGGGGTGTTGCTCACCGGCATGGGACGAGATGGAGCAATGGGTTTGAGTCTCTTGCGAGCGGCAGGTTGGCAGACGATCGCCCAAGATGCCAGCAGTTGCATCGTCTATGGAATGCCAAAAGCTGCGGTTGAATTGGGAGCAGTCCAAGAAAGTTTAACCCCCGAGGCGATCGGGCTCAAACTTCTTAGTCTCTAATCAGAAAACCCTTTTCTGGGTTAGGGTTTGGAGGTTTTGCACCCCCGACGAGACCCAAACCCTAGCCATTTTAGTGATTGGATTTTTATCATCATAAATAGCGATCGAGCTACAACTCAGATATCGTATCCAGTTGTACCGTCACTTACTTGAGAGCATCGGCACAGTAGGATATATATCAGGAACAAGAAACTGGGGTTTTAGCCTAAATCGGGTGTTTGTTTGTAGAAATGGCGTGAAAAACCCTGTTTCTAAGTGGTACTACTGTACCGACGTCCTCGGTTGATCCCTGTGGAAATAAGTTCAAGAGATTTGAACCTTTTGTAACTCGGAACAGTCCACCAAACATCCGTACCATCTTGACTCGCTATTCTCAGATTTTCACAAAATCCAGTAACAATCACTACCGATGTTATTCCAATTCAATCAGATTTAAGAGTTGAACTGGAAACCTGATATTATCTTTCTACCTCTAAAGACAGATGACAAAGTATGTTAGAGTATAAAAACTTGAACAGAGGAGTTAAAATAATCGACATCCCATCTTTAAATTTCGTCCGATTGAAACTTGACTTAACCCCTTACACGGGTAGTAAATTTTATCTCAGTAGCGTAAATGCAATCAAGGGTCATGCGTGAAGAATCAATCAAGATGAATCCAGCGATCGCTTTACATCCCATCCCTAAAAATTTCAGTGCGATTCCGGCAAAACCCATGATTAAAGAACTTTCAGCACAACCTGTATCAATTTTATTGATAGACGATCAGCCGATTGTCGCGGAAGCCATTCGACGGATGTTGGCAACGGAAACAGATATTGAATTTTACTCATGTACGGATCCGGATCAAGCCATTCAAATGGCCACTCAAATTCAGCCCACGGTGATTTTACAAGATTTAGTCATGGGGGAGATTGATGGGTTGATGCTCCTGCGATTTTTTCGAGCTAATCCAGGGACTCGCGATATTCCGATCGTGGTTCTGTCCACAAAGGAAGAACCCCAAAAAAAAGCCGAAGCCTTTGCTTCAGGCGCTAATGATTACTTGATTAAAATTCCCGATAAAATTGAGCTGATTGCCCGACTTCGGTATCACTCTAATGCCTATCATAACTTATGCAAGCGTTATGAAGTCGAACTCACCAAACAGTACAATAAAGAGTTGGAATTTCGGGTCCAAGAGCGGACCCAAGAACTGACCGAAGCCTTGGAAAATCTCAAACAAACCCAAGCCCAATTAGTCCAGAGTGAAAAAATGTCGGGTCTTGGGCAACTGGTGGCGGGAATTGCCCATGAAATCAACAACCCCATCAGTTTTATTTCGGGAAACTTGATTCATTTTATTGAATATGCCGAGGGATTATTAACTTTAGTGGAAATGTACGAAAAAGCCTTTCCCGATCTGCCGATTACCATTCAAGATTTTAGGGAATCCCTAGACTTAGAATTTATTCGGGAAGACTTGCCTCGATTAATAGCTTCCATCCGAGGAGGATCTGATCGCATTCGTGAAATCGTAGTCAATTTAAGAAATTTTTCGCGGATGGATGAATCGGAAAGAAAAGAGGCCGATATCCACGAAGGAATTGACAGCACTCTGGTGATGCTGCAACATCGCCTGGATGAGAATCAGATTGAACTGATCAAGGAGTATGGAGAGTTACCCACAATCGAGTGTTATCCGGGACAACTCAATCAGGTGTTTATCAATATTTTGTCCAATGCGATCGATGCCCTGAGCGATCGCCCGAAACTCTCTCCAAATCCAGCCATTTCCGATGACGGGGAGACGATTCCCCGAAACATCAGCATTAAAACCGAACTTCAATGCGAGGGAGTGGCGATTCGGATTACAGATAATGGGATAGGAATTCCCCCAGAACTTCAAACCCAGATTTTTAACCCATTTTTTACCACCAAAGAAGTGGGACAAGGAACAGGATTGGGATTGGCAATCAGCTATAAAATTATCGTCAAAAAACATCAGGGAAAAATTCGATGTCAGTCGCACCCCAATCGTGGCACCGAGTTTACCATTGAAATTCCGTTCGAGTCTAACCAACCGAGTAATATTCCCCAACTGCCCCTGAGTCACCAAGAAAGTGCTGTCTCCTCAGTTTCTCAAGCACCTCCCACAGAAATCTCTTCGCTGCAGTGGCTTGAAGTCGGTTAATTTGACAAGCTGACAGTTCATTTCAGACCCTAGGTCCCTAACTCTATTCCCTCATCAAGTGAGCTTCACCTCGGGTCCCCTTCCCTCTGTCTTGAGGAGGGGGAGGGGTCCATCGGTGGCTCCCATTTTATTACGGACTCAGGGGTTTGGCAAAAAACCGAGTCTCGTCGGGGCCAAAATAGGGGGTGATCGGCAATCATGCCAGGGGTCTATTCCGGAGGGACTTGGATAAGGGCCACAGAATGGGTTGGAGTCGGCTCTCAGGAGAAGCTAGAGCCAAAATCTCAACAAAAAAACATTATATTTCATTAACTCTTAAGGCATGATGAAAATAGAAACTTTTATAGTAGCGTCCGTAACCCGTTCTTCACCAGGCCGGGAAATAGCTACTCCCTTGAGTTATTTTTCTTCCCCGGTCTCAAAAGCGGGGGATTTACAACTATTCCCATAGAGTACATGAGGTTTGCCCATGCTTTCAGAAAGCAGATCAGACAGAAAAACCAAACCCGTCGTGGTTCCCACCCGCAGAACCGGCGCTTATGCGTTGATGGATAGTCTCAAGCGTCACGGAGTCAAACATATTTTTGGCTATCCCGGTGGGGCGATTTTACCGATTTATGATGAAATGTATCGGTTTGAAGCCGCAGGGGATGTCCAGCATATTTTAGTTCGCCATGAACAAGGAGCCTCTCATGCGGCAGATGGCTATGCCCGTGCCACAGGTAAGGTGGGGGTTTGCTTTGGGACATCCGGTCCGGGGGCAACCAATTTAGTCACCGGGATTGCTACCGCCCACATGGATTCAATTCCAATGGTGGTGATTACGGGACAGGTGCCCCGGGCGGCGATCGGCACTGATGCCTTCCAGGAAACGGATATTTATGGCATTACCTTACCGATTGTCAAACATTCTTATGTAGTGCGCGACCCTCGGGATATGGCGCGGATTGTCGCCGAAGGGTTTCATATTGCCAGTACCGGCAGACC